>DAWK01000065.1 GCA_002509745.1 Methanobacteriaceae archaeon UBA349
TGATGGGTTTCATAGCCTTTTTTAGGGACTGTTATTCGTTTTCTTTTAATAGAATCGAGTTGGGGAACTATTTTAACATAAGTATCGCCATCATAATCTCCATAAAATTTGATATATTTATTTAAGAGATTGTTTTGCAGATTTTCATAAAATTTAAGATCATTAGGATTTAAATCCCAGGTTTTTAGTTTACCCTCAACTTCTTTTTGAATACGAGCTACTAATGGTGATAAGGTACGCATTTGCATTCTGGTTTTGATTTCAGGCTTTTTTAAAAGTTCAACCTGATCCACTAATAATTTTTGACCCATAAAATTGACTTGAGGGACTTCTAAATATCCTTCTACCAGGCTTTTAATTAAATGATCATTAGGTGATGAGATAAAAAAACTAATTTTTCCATTTTGGGAAAACATGTAATTAGGAAGATTTTTTCTATTTGATAAAAATAATTGAGAAAAAGTAAAAAATTTATAGTCTTTAGATGAATGTAACTGGCTGGCTAAATCCAGATCTGCTATTTTATTGTAAATAATTGCAGAAATAATATGATTATAATTGTAAGGAATTTTAAATTGATTTCCATTTGTAGATAAGCTTATTTTTAGCCTCGTCCTAATCCCCCCAGAATCTAAATAATTTTTTACATTTTTATATTAATCATACTTCCATATAAATTTAATGTTTATCATATACAACACTAATAAAAATATAACAACTCATTAAAAAAACAATTACAAATTATAATTTTATAAAGGTGAGATTATATTTTATTTAATTGGTATTATAATTCTGATAAATTCATGAATTGTATTATAGTAACCTATTATAATTCTAGAAAATTTATTTATGGTAAATTCATTAATGCATTCTAGTAACCTATTATTATTTATTTTATTAGAGTGAATATTAATTAATAAAAATATTTTGAACTTCAATAGATTGAAATTTTTTAAAAATAAAATTTGTTCAGGAAGTTTTATGAATTTTGATCAGAAGAAATTTATAATTTTTTAAAAATTCAATACGGGATTAGTAGATTTTANNAAATTATAATTTTTTAAAATTTCAAGTTGAAAATAATCAAACTGAACTTCGTTAAATCAGTCTATAACGAAGTTGGCTAAAATTCTTTAAATAATCAAATTTCTATCAAAATAAAACACATCAAAAAAGGCCAATATGGACCACTACATATAGGCCTGGCCTCTCATTTAGGTGTATTTCTCATTTTTTTAAAAATCATGAAAATTTTCAGGTTTTTCTCATTAAAAATATAAAAAAATAGAGTTCCTCTGCAAGGAACATGATTATTTCAAATTTATTTTTGATTTTAATATTTATATTATATTTTATATTAAATTTCCATTTTATCAAAAATTTCTGATAAGTGGAATATACGATTCTAAAATTTTATAATATTCCATAATTTTTTGGAAATTACCATGTTTATTAATTTTTCATGATAAGTAAATAATTAAATTTTAAAAATTATTTTTTTTTAGGAATTTGATTCTTCTTATAACTTTATTTATAATTTTATTATTTTAAACGAAAAATTGTATTATAGTAGGAGAAAATAAGGATTTAATGTATTTTATACAAAATTTTAATAGAAAATTATATATACTCATGATGTCCTAAATATTAAGATTAAAAAATCGATAAATATATAGATAATAATGTATTAATTATAATATAGGAGTATGAATATGAAATATTCATTCATGGAACTCTAATGTTTTACAACATAAACACTAAAAATTGTGCTTTCAAATCATTTTTTTTAAATACCTTCTTTGTAAAATTTTTTTTGAAAGTATTTGTTTTCAACATCACCCTTCACTTTTAATTTAGATATTCATACCCTAAATTATCACTAAAAGGAGGTGAAAAATTGAGAAAAAAAACAAAAACAATTACCAAAAAAAATGATTTTAATTCCATTACCAAATATAATAAAGCTAAAATCATAGTTCCAGTGTTGCTTTTAACTTTGGCCTTAGTATTCTCATTCACGGTCAATGATATTGCAGCTGCTCAAGATACATCTAATAGTACAATTATTCCTTCTAACAATTCAACAACTTCTAATATAGAATCAGGGGATTCACAGACAAGTGAACAATCCCCCTCTAACAACAATAACACAACAAATGAATCATCAAACTATTCCAATTCTCAAAACAATCTAACATTACCCGACCCTCAGATATATAATGGGGGAGTACCTGTTGCACGTGGAATACATCCGGCAGGATATATTTATCCTACCATCGCAGCGGCCATTGCTGATGCTTTAAGCGGTGACACCATAATGCTTGAGGCGGGTGCAATTTTTAATGAATTTGGACTAGTTATTGATAAAAATCTGAATTTCGACGTATTTAACAACGGCTATGCCACAGTAAATGGTGGTAACTTCGGAACAATATTTCTAATCAATGATGGCATAACAGCCAGTCTAAAAAATCTAATATTAATTAATGGGCAAGGAACTTTAGGTGGTGCTATATACAATAATGGAACTTTAACTGTAACCAACTGTGCATTTAATGATAACACGGCACAGTATGGTGGTGCTATCTACAACGGTGGAATAATAAACTACACGGACACCACAATTGGTAGTATCACAGTAGTACTTAATGGTGGATCTTTAACTGTAAATAACAGTACATTTACAGATAACACGGCAACTCAAAATGGTGGTGCTATCTATAATGGTGGAATCATTAATATAGGCAACAGTACACTCACCAGTGTTACTTTAACACAGAATGGTGGAACTTTGGGCTTATTAAACAGTGTATTCACTGGTAATTCTGCACTTAATGGTGGAGCAATTTACAACGGTGGAACCATACAAATGGCTGGCAGTAGTACATTCACGAGTGTCACCATAACCAAAAATGGTGGAACTATAAATGTATTTAACACTACATTTACGGGTAATACGGCAACTCAAAATGGTGGTGCAGTCAATAATGATGGAACTATAGATTTAGATCAAAGTAGTACTCTCACTGACAGTACTGTAACTGATAATGGTGGAACAATAACGGCAATCAATGGCATATTCCAAGGCAACGCTGCACTTAATGGTGGAGCTATAAGTAACAATGCAATATTCAACATAACAAATAGTTCTACACTCACGCGTACTGTTTTAACACATAATGGTGGAACAGTAACCTTAACGGACAGTGCACTTATAGGCAACTCTGTAACAAATAATGGGGGAGCCATAAGTAACGATGCAGTGATAAGCATATCTAATAGTAGTACGCTCACTGGCCCTGCAACCGCAAATAATGGTGGAACCGTAACCGTAACCAATAGCGCTATTATGGGTAACTCTGCTGCAAATAATGGTGGAGCCATTAGTAATGACGCCACATTTAGTTCACTTGGACCTGGAATCGCATACACAGACTATATCATACATAATGTTGCTACAGTTACCGCGACCTTCAACACAATTGCCTACAATATGGCAATGAATAATGGTGGAGCGCTCTTTAACAATGCAATATTGACCGTGACGAATAATACATTAACTGACAGTGCATTAGATAATCTGGCAGTAGCTACCATAACTGACAATGCACTGGTAGACAACAGTGCAGTAAATGATGGTGACGAAATCTACAACCTTGCAATATTAACTGAAACTGGTAATGTATTTACTACTAGCTCTCTAGCTAATGATGCGACCGTAGATGCAGCTCGTAACTGGTGGGGTTCTAGTTCAGGCCCAACATCAGATGACGTGTATAATTCCGGTGGTACAGTGATTGATGCTCCTTGGCTGGAATATACTATGGGAGTAAGCATTACTGCCAGTAATCTCGCACCTAATGTGGGTCAGCCATTTAGTTACACCATAATTGTGACTAATAATGGTCCTGATGCTGCTACAGATGTTCAGTTGATTGATGGTATACCTGCTGGTTTAACTTATAATGGTTATACGGCAAGTCAAGGTACCTATAATTATGCTACTGAAATATGGAACGTTGGAACTCTGGCTAGTGGTGCTAGTGCCGTGTTACAATTGTTTGTAACTCCTACAAACTCTGTAATTGGCACATCGGTGACTAAAAATGTAACCCTAATTAACACCAACGAAACAGTTAATGCAACAGTAATTCCAACCGCACCTACATCTAACGTAGTACTAAGCAAAATAGCCAGTACTCTGATAGCTAATGTTGGTCAACAGTTCAGTTATACTCTAACTGTGATTAATAATGGTTTAACCAGTGCAACTGGTGTTCAGGTGACTGATATTTTGCCTGCTGGTTTAACTTTTAATGGTTATACGGCTAGTCAAGGTACCTACAATAGTGGTACTGGAATATGGAATGTTGGAACTCTGGCAAGTGGTGCCAATGCCGCTTTACAACTGCTGGTTACGCCAACTGCAGCTCTAAACGGTACAACTGTGATTAACAATGCCACAATTCCAGGCCAAACTGTTAGTGTAGCGGTGGTTATTCCATCAGCTCCGATTTCTGATGTGATTTTAGCCAAAACAGCCAGTACTCTGGTAGCTAACGTTAATCAGCAGTTCAGTTATACACTAAATGTGGTTAATAATGGTTTAGATAGTGCAACTGATGTTCTGGTAAATGATATTTTGCCTGCTGGTTTAACTTTTAATGGTTATACAGCTAGTCAAGGTACCTATAATAGTGGTACTGGAATATGGAATGTTGGAACTCTGGCAAGTGGTGCTAGTGCAGTGTTACAACTCTTTGTAACTCCAACCGCACCATTAAACGGTACAACTGTGATTAACAATGCATCCATGTCTGGTCAAGTTGTTAATGCAGCTGTGATTGTTCCTACAACCTTAGTTGCAAATGTGGTTTTAACTAAAGTACCTAGTACTATAAACGCTGTTGTTGGTGAGCAGTTCAGTTATATATTAACTGTGATCAATCATGGCCCACATTCTGCTACTGGTGTTCAGGTTACTGATATTTTGCCTGCTGGTTTAACTTTTAATGGTTATACAGCTAGTCAAGGTACCTATAACCATGTTACTGGAATATGGAACGTTGGAACTGTATTAAACGGAGCTAGCGCAGTGTTAAGAATCTTTGTTACCCCTCAAGAATCTTTAGTCGGTACTGATATTATTAACTCTGCAAGAATATCCGCTCAAAATGAAAACAATACATTAACTCCTGAAATCGTTAATGCAACGGTTCATATTGAAGCTGCAGAAAATAATACAAACAATGTCAGTGCTGCTTCAGAATCAGTATCCATGCAACATACGGGTGTACCCCTGGTTGGATTAATACTAGCAATTTTGATGGTTCTTGGTGGATCAGTTATATCCCGAAGAAAGTAAACAAAACAATCCTTTTCCCATTTTTTTTTTTTTAAATGATATATA
>DAWK01000094.1 GCA_002509745.1 Methanobacteriaceae archaeon UBA349
CCTTCTAAAACAATATCCATTAAAATAAGTTCTGGGTGGTGTTCTAATGCTAGTTCAATTGCTTCCTGACCTGCTGGTGCTAATAATGGCTTGTAACCCCATATTTGGAGATTTGCCTCTAGTTCCATTGAAGTTAATGCTTCATCTTCCACAATAAGAATCTTTTTTTTCATGGTCCCCCACCAAGTCTATCTTGTCACTTTTAATCGTTAATTAATGATTATTATATTATAATATTGAAAATAGCATAACAAAACTAATTTATTATCATAATATGGTTATTTTAATTGATTTAACTTATTTAACCATCAAAATAAGTATTATTCAAATATATTATTGATTTTAATAATACTTTATAATCGAGTTTGTATCCATTATTTAAAAGTTTTACTATATCATTATATATTTATTTTAAATTAGATTAGTATTTTTGCTCAAATATAATGGCTATGGAGGTATTGGGACCTATTTAGTTCTTATTTTTTTAAAATTAATCAAAAGTAATATGATGAATAGGTTAATGTGTGTAATAATCATTGTAAATAGAATATTAGAAAATAAAATGATTAAATCTGGCAGGGGTGAATAAATCCACTTCTAATCAGGTGATCTACCATTAACATGGCCACTGTGGCTTCTGCAACGGGAACAACTCGTGGACAGATGCACGGATCATGCCGGCCTTTTATTTCTATTTCAGCATCTTCCATTGATTCTAAATCAACAGTTTTCTGTAATGTAGAAATGGATGGTGTAGGTTTAACAGCCATGCGTAGTATTATGGGCATCCCATTGCTCATACCTCCTAAAATACCTCCTGAGGTGTTGGTAGTTGTTTTAACTTTTCCATCATCTAAATAATACTCATCATTTATTTCTTTAGCAGTATATTCCGGAACCTTAAACCCAAATCCTATTTCTACTCCTTTTACTGATCCAATTCCCATTAAAGCCCCGGCCAAATCAGCATCTAGTTTTCCAAAAACTGGTTCTCCCAGCCCAGCAGGAACTCCTAAAACAATGGTTTCTACTATTCCACCCACAGAATTTCCTTCTTTTTTTGTATCAAGTATAAGTTTTTCCATCTTTTGGGCCGCTGCATTATCTGCACAGCGAACAGGATTGGTTTGTGAATATTCTTCAATTAGATTTAAGTTAACAGTATCTGCGGTTATTTTTCCTACTTGAGTTACATGGCCCACAACTTTAATGTCCAGTGTCTCTAAAATCTTTTTGGCCACTGCACCACCAATTACATGGCCTATGGTGTTTCTACCACTTCCTCTGCCACCGCCTCGGTAATCATAAGTTCCATAACGACTAATCCAGCAGTAGTCGCCATGCCCTGGTCGTGGCTTATTTTTCAAATTGGCATAAGCAGATGAATCAGCGTCTTTATTATAAACTACAGCAGTAATCGGTGTTCCATCAGTTTTACCTTCAAATATGCCTGAAAGAACCTCTACTTTGTCAGTTTCCCCACGGGATGTGGTAAGCTGGCTTGTCCCGGGCCTTCTCTTGTTTAATTCAATTTGAATATCGTTTTCACTTAACTCCAGTCCTGCGGGGCATCCATCTACTACTGCACCCAGAGCCCGCCCATGGCTAGAACCAAATGTAGTAACAGCGAACATTTTTCCAGTGGTGTTTCCCATATACTCACGTCCATAATAGTTAATTGGTGATTTAGATTAATTTTACTCAATTAATACTTGTTAGTCATGTATTTTAAGTAATATGTTTTAATTTAAATAATTAAATTATTTTATATTTAATACAAGTTAGATTTTATTAATTAAGCTTTAATTAATTTATTGAATTTTTTGATTTGAATTAATTAGAGGAAATCTTGTATTTGAACAAATTCAGATTAAGAATAGTAAATTCATAAGCTAATCTTTAAAATAATCTTCCTTAATAATAGAATATAATGCTTTATTATAAATTTTACCAGATTTTATAACGCTATTTCGCATTATACCTTCTAAAATAAATCCATTTTTTTCTAAAACTTTTCTAGAAGCAATATTGTGGCCAAAAGGTGTGGAAAATATTCTTTCCAGCTTTAAATTATCGAACCCATATTTTAAAAGTCCTTTTAATGCAGAAGAAGTGATTCCCTGGCTCCAGTATTCCTCAGCTATCCAGTAACCTGCTTCGGCAGATATTCTCTCAATATCTCTTCCAACTTCTAGACCTACTCCTCCCACGACCTCATTATTTATTGTTATTGCAAAATTATGGGTTTTATTACTCATTTTGGAGAGTTTCAACCATTCTTCTCCTTTCTTCATGGTGTAAGGGTTGGGAAATGAATCACGCATATTATTGGATATTTTAGGATTATTGGCATACTTAACTAAATTCGGGAGATCAGAACGTTGCCATTTTCGCAATATGCATTTTTCACACTCAATTATCATTTCTAAAATTCCTCTTTTAATTTTTTTAATATTCTAATATTTTCTTAATAAATTAAATTATTTAGTAAATTCATTTATTTAATTAAATTTTATAAATGGATATAGTTTATATAATGTTTTTTAGAAGTTATATTATGATAAAAAGACCAGGTAGACAACTGATGGATATCTATGAGAAATTATTCTCTCTCTATGGTCCACAGGGTTGGTGGCCTTTAATGGGTTTTCAGGGCGATAATCCTACTAAAACTGGATCTATAAAAGGATATCATCCTGAAGATTATGATTTGCCTCAAACTGATAATCAGAGATTCGAAATCATGTTAGGTGCCATTTTGACCCAGAATACCGCATGGACTTCTGCAGAAAAGGCTCTAAAAAACCTCTATGAATTAAGAGCCATCAATCCAGAAAAAATAATTAATATTGATTTGAATGATCTAAAAGAGGCCATTCGATGTGCAGGATTTTTAAATCAAAAATCGGTTTATATTCAAGAAGTTGCAAAATTTTTCATAGGTCTAAATGGTGCTGTTCCAATTAGAAAAGAGATATTAACTGTAAAAGGGGTGGGGGAGGAAACAGCGGATTCAATTCTTCTCTATGCCTATAAACAACCTGAATTTGTGGTCGATGCCTACACAAAGAGAATATTTTATCATCTGGGCCTTATTGGGGAGAATGCCAAATATCATGAGGTCAAGAAATTATTTGAATCTAATTTGCCTTGTGATGTCCCGATTTTCCAGGAATATCATGCTCTTATTGTGGAGCATGCTAAAAGATATTATCAGAAAAAGCCTTATGGTGTGGATAATCCTTTAATGGAATTAAGGAAATAATTAATTAAATAAATTGAATATTTACTAATTAGTTTTTTTACTTAATTATAAATTGAATAAATTACTTAAAACATTTTATATCCAATTTTAATTAATTTGCTTTATTAATCAGGTGATTTAAAATGGAATTCCCCATTACTAGAATGCGTCGTTTGAGAAAAAGTCCACAGATAAGAAATATTCTACGAGAAACAACTCTTAGAAAAGAGAACTTCATTTATCCTATGTTTGTAAAGGAAGACCTCAAAAAAGGCCAAGTAGAGCCTATTAAAACTATGCCTGGGGAAAACAGATTTTCTTTAAGTAGTGCCGTACAGGAAGCCAAACTTCTGGAAGAGAAAGGCCTATCATCCATACTATTATTTGGAATGCCTTCTAAAAAGGACCAGTATGGGACATCGGCCTTTGAGGAGAATGGAATTGTTCAAAGAGCTGTAAGGGAGATTAAGGAAGAGACGAATCTAGTGGTTATGACTGATGTCTGTCTTTGCCAGTACACTACTCATGGGCACTGTGGAATTATTGAAAATGACCATATACTCAATGATGAATCTCTGGAAAACCTGGCCCGGACTGCCTTATCTCATGCAGAGGCAGGAGCTGATGTGGTGGCCCCTTCAGACATGATGGATGGTAGAGTGGAGGCTATAAGAGATTTACTTGATATTAACGAGTTTCAAGATACAATTATCATGTCTTATGCAGCCAAATACGCATCTGCTTTTTATGCACCATTTAGGGAAGCAGTTTCCTCTGCTCCATCATTCGGTGATAGAAAAACATATCAAATGGATCCATCAAATGCACTGGAAGCATTAAGGGAAGCTGAACTTGATTTAATGGAAGGGGCAGATATATTAATGGTTAAACCTGCTTTGTCCTATTTGGACATTATAAAATCAGTTAAAGACGAATTTAATGTTCCAACAGCAGCTTATAGTGTTAGTGGTGAGTATTCCATGCTTAAAGCAGGGATTGAAGCCGGATATCTAACTGAAGATGCAATATTTGAGTCCATACTCTCTATTAAGCGTGCGGGGGCTGATTTAATAATTTCTAACTTTACTCCACACTTTTTAGAAATTTTAAAAAAATAAGTACTAATAATAAATATATTATCAATTAATTAGTAATTTAAATTGATTTAATTGACGAATATTAAGGTGAATATTAATTATTTCAAAATAATTTATTAAATGGATTAATACATTTATAATAATCTTTAAATAACCAAAAAACGAGTGATAACTATGGATCCAGATTATATTGCTAAATCCGCCCAGATTGCTTCGGTTCTGGAAGTTAGTGGCCATCCTAAACCAGGTAATGTTCACCGAACCCAGGATTTCCATGACATGGTATTTGAAGATTTTCTTATTAGTGGTGTGGTTATTGGGGATGTAATGCGTAAAGCTGCTTTAAGAGGTCAAAAGGCCAATGAAAATCTTGATTTTTCCCATATAAAACTGGGGGAATTGATACTAGATGCTGTGAAGGAAACAAATAAATGGGTGGATAATAACACTAATTTGGGAATTATAATGATGTTAACACCACTATCTGCTGCTGCAGCCATGAATGATGATTTTTTCCATCTTAGAACCAATTTTACCAAAATAATGGCTTACACCACCCCTGAAGATGCAGTTAATCTATATAAATCAATAGCTCTGGCCGATGCTGGAGGTATGGGTGAGCGTGAGAATCTGGATGTTACCAGTGACCAGTCACAAATTGAATTGCTGGAAAATAAAATAAATATGTTTGATATTTTAAAAATTTCGGCTGGCTGGGATCTTTTGGCCAGTGAATTAACCACTTCTATGCCAGTCACATTCGAAACGGGTTTTCCAACTTTTAAACGGATACAAACTAATTATGGAATAAATTCTGCCACTGTACAAACATTTTTAACCATATTATCTCAATTTCCAGATACATTAATCTCTAGAAAATATGGCCACCAAAAAGCCCAGCAAGTATCTCGTGATGCTAAAAAAATATTGGACCTGGGAGGCATACTAACTCCTGATGGTGAGAATGCCCTTAGAACGTTTGATAAAGAACTATCCCTTAATAACTTAAACCCCGGAACAACGGCAGATATAACTGCGGCATCCATAATGGTTGCATTTTTAAGCGATTACCAGAATTATAATGATTAATCCCTAAAGAATTAATTTGCAAATTATTTCATGCTTATAAAAATTTATTAAAATTGAAATCATAAAATTATTAGAATTCATAAAACTATAATTTTAAAAAAAATATTTAATTAATTATATTTACTTAATAACTAAGATAATAACTTAAATTAGTTATTTTAATCCTAATTAAAATGGAGTCAATCACATGGAAGACATTGACAGAATTATCAATGAATTACACCTTTACGAAAAAAAGGTTTTAAAATCTTTAGAATCATCAAAAAAATCACTTACTCCTGAAGAGGTTGTAAATACTCAAAAATTGGATATAAAGTCTGTTATGAGTGCTGCCGGTTCTTTAGCCTCTAAAGACATTATTTATGTTAGAAAGGATATCGAAGAAACTTTGAGTCTCTCTGATGATGGTGAAAATTATGCCCAAGAGGGCTTACCTGAGAGAAAGCTTTTAAACCTTCTCCAACAGGAGGGTTCTGTACATATGAAAGATTTGGGAGTGAAATCTGGATTAAATCCTTCTGATGTTAAAATTGGTGTGGGTTGGTTAGTTAGAAAGCAGTGGGCTAAAATCAACCAGGGAGAAGTTACCATAACTGATAATGGTAAAGAAATGGCTGATAATTTACAGGAAGATGAAAAATTATTATCCTCTCTTTTAGAAAAAGGCCAGATGTCTCTGAATGTTCTTGATCATGATCTTCAGCAAGGTTTTAAATTACTAAAAAGCAGGAAAGGTCTGATTGATATTGATAAAAATACATCTCACACTTTTATTTTGACTGATAAAGGTCAAGATATTCTGGCCAAAGGGATTGTCATTCAGGAAGAGGCTACTCAACTCACCCACCAACAATTAAAATCAGGTGATTGGAAAAGCCTTAAATATAGGGGATATGATGTAAAAGCAGAATATCCAGAATTCAATCCTGGTAAAATGCATCCTTTAAGAAGGATAATTGAAGAAATACGGAATGTATTCCTTAATTTAGGCTTTGACGAATCAAAAGGACCTATTCTTGAATCTGCTTTCTGGAACTTTGATTGTTTATTCCAGCCTCAGGATCATGCTGCTCGGGAAATGCAGGACACATTTTATATTAAAAATCCTTCCCATTCTCAGCTTCCTGATGAAAATCTTGTTTCTAATGTGGCCCAGGCCCATCAAGACGGTGGTGGCACTGGTTCTGAAGGTTGGGGCTATTTATGGGATAAGGAAGTTGCCAAGCAATCTGTTTTAAGGACTCACACTACTGGTGTTTCTGCAAGATTTTTAGCAGAAAATGAACCACCTTTAAAGATGTTTTCAGTTGGAAAAGTATTTAGACGAGAAACTATTACTTACAAGCATCTTCCAGAGTTTCATCAAGTAGAAGGAATTGTAGCCGGGGATGAAATTAACTTTAGAAATCTTTTAGGTATACTGAAAGAGTTTTACAAAAAATTAGGATTTGAAGTTAGATTCCGGCCGGCATATTTCCCTTACACTTATCTTTCTACTGAATGTGAGATTTATCTGCCTGAAAAAGAGAGCTGGATTGAATTAGGGGGCGCGGGAATGTTCCGTCCTGAGGTTTTGGAACCACTAGGAATAGAAACGCCGGTAGCTGCCTTTGGCTTGGGTATTGAAAGACTAGCTATGATTAGGTTAGGTATAAAAGATATCAGAATGCTTTATAAGAGCGATATTGGATGGCTTAGAAAGCT
>DAWK01000150.1:0-5076 GCA_002509745.1 Methanobacteriaceae archaeon UBA349
CTGACAATTTTATTATTTAATATCAAAAAATAATTAAAAAAAAGTCTTAAAAATGAAAAACAGAATACATATTTTGAAAATAGGTGGGTTTGAATGTTAGAGGAAGTTAAAATTGAAATTTCATCAGAACTATTAAAATTAGCTAAAGAAAATAATATTAGATTAAAGGATGCTTTAGCTGTGGGTATAAATCAACGAGCAGATGTGTCCATTGAGAGACATCTTCTTTTGAAAGAATTAGAGCATCATACAAAAGCTAGAGATTCAATACTCCGTAGATTGGATGAAACATCCCAGCTAGATGATTCAAATTATATTAACCTGGTTAATCCAATTATAAAAACAATTGTTATTAAGGCCGAGAGATCCATTCCTGAAGGAGCAAGTGTTAATGAATGGATTCACACAGAATTGCAGGATCATCAGATTGCGAGATTCATAAGAGCTCAAAAAATCGATATAACTATGGATAAAGTATGGGAATACCTTGATGAATATTATCCTTATACTCCTGATGAAGAGGCCCGGCCCATAATAGCTCCGGAATTAGAATTAAGAAATGCAGTTCAAATAATTGTTAATGATTTTGAGAAAAATAAAATCGCGTATCTTAAAAAGCATAACTGGCATTCTATTAATGATGTAACTGAACAACACATTGAGATAAAAACACGCCAATATAATGTTAATCCATCCGACATTCTGGCAGAATTATCAAAACTAAAAATTTAAAAATAAATTAAGAAATATCAATTATTCCTGAATATTAATTTGATATAAGGATATTCCTGGCCTAATAACTATTAAATCAATTAGAATAATCTGATTTATTTTACAACAAATTCTCAAGCAACTTATCCATTATCCAGCACCTTTCGGTTTTAATTCAAGATTAGATTTTTTTAAACTTTCTATCTACTTTAGAAATTCTGTTACTGCTTTTTCAACCATTTTGTCCCACAGTACCTCTAAAATCCATGGAATTAATAAAATAAATAGTGAAAATATGATAAAAATAAGGAATTTTAGTAGGTAATTTTCGATATTATTTTTTGGTATATAACTTGCGAATAATTAAACTTCTAAAAATAATCAACTTACTTACTGCAATTAAAGTTGTCAAATTAGTAGTCAAATATTTATTATATAACTCCCATACAAAATAGTAGTCAAAAAGTTGTCAAATTACTAATTTATCAATAAAATTTTCAAATAAAATAATTTCCAGAAATAATTATAATGAAAAAATTTTCATTATTAAATTTTTAATTAAAAAATTAATAAGGCCTAAAAATGTTTCATCCCAATTTCATTTACACCCAAAATATGGTAAATGATCTTTTAAAAATTAACTCTATTCGTAATTTTATTCTTAATACACATTTATTAGTGGAAATGGAAGTTTCTTTTAAAAGAGAAGCCCTTTTAAAATCAGCCCATTATTCAACAGCCATTGAAGGTAATCCAATTACCTTGAATGAAGTAGATAAGTTAGCTCGAGGCCTTAAAGTCAGCGCAGATGAAAATGCTCAACAAGAAGTATTAAATTACTTAAATGTTCTTAAAAAGCTAGATATGTATTCTAGTGATGAAAAAATCACTAAAGAGTCTATTTTAAAGCTTCATCACGATATTAATTATCAAATATTAGATGATGATTGTGTGTGTGGTCAGTATCGTACCGTGCCAGTATTCATGTCCAATAACCTTGGAGAAGTGATTTTTACACCCCCTTCCGCCTATCTGGTAGAAAGAGAAATGGAAAAATTCATTAAATGGATTAATAATCTGGGTGATTTAAATCCAGTTATTGCTGCGGGAATTGTTCATTATGAATTTATGCGAATACAACCATTTACAGAAGGAAATGGCTCAACTGCAAGGGCTTTGACCGCACTATTTCTCCATCTTGAAGAATTTGACGTTGATAGGTTTTTTACACTTGATGAGTATTATGATAGTGACTTGACAGAGTATTATAAGGCCCTTAATTCAGTAGATAAAAAAACTAAGGATGTGACTGAATGGTTAGTTTACTTTTTAGAAGGATTTTTAATTTCAATTTCTCGTATAAAAGACCAAATACTATTATTCTCTCCAGATGTTTCTCCTCAAGAACAGATTAAATTATCTAAAAAACAGATAAAAATTATTGAGTACCTTCATTTAAATGGGCAGATTAGCAATTTAGAAGTAAAAAAATTGTTTAATATCTCACGTCAGGGAGCATATAAAGATCTCAGAAGATTAATGGATTTGAATCTTATTGAAAAAAAGGGTGGCAGCCGTTCCACATACTATATTTTAAAAAATAATTTTTAAAGTATTCTTATAATTTAGTTGTCAAAATAGTTGTCAAAATTTATTTTTTAATTAATAATAAGTAGTCAAATACATAGTCAAGATATTTAATGCCTTTGAATTAGAATTATGGTTATGTTATTCCATGGTATGCTATTCCCATAGTGGTATTAAAACTATATGAATAATTTTTAAATGACTAGCTATAACTTTCTAAAAAAGAGTCTTTTGATAATCAATTTTCTCAGTTATACCATCTTTACGAATATGAATAACTTTAAAACCTTTTTTCTGTAGGTTATGGCCAATTAAATGGTGGCGGTGGCATTGATAAGGATTTTCTTCACTGCACATGAGGGCCATATTCTTCTCTTCAGCTAATAACATGATTTCTCGAAGGCCCTCCTTGAATTTCAATGTTTTACCCAGTAAGGGATAATTTACTTCTCCGTCAAGGTAATATTTAGGGTCGCGAGGTTTACCTCCAATCTTAGAGCCCAGGAATATATATGAAATAGATGCATTTTCCATAGCTTCTGCTAATAACTTTTTATTAAAATGGGGAACGTGTTTGCTGTAGGGAGATGAACGAACATCAATTAATGTATCAATAGAGTTTTTCTGGAGTATTTTGATGAAATCTTCCATGGAGTGGTTGCTGTGGCCTATGGTATGGATTTTAAGATCAGGCATGTTAAATCATTTATAGTAGGTGGTAAATAAAGTAATTATATTTTTATATTTATCAACTTGTTAATTACAATATTAATCTAATAATTTCAATTATATGCACTTTTGAGGCCCTATATGATCACAAAGATATCTAAAATTATTCCCATTAAATGCAAAACCCTTAACCGGGATTTATCCCGATTATTTGAATCCATAATCATTTTTTTGATACTGGCCGATGTTATTTTGCTTACCTTAATAACTTTCATACCTGTGAATCCCCAAATTTATGGAATGATTTTATTTTTTGATTTAACTGTAGTTTTAATTCTCATTCCAGAATTTATTTACCGTTTATGGAAGGCCACTAACCGTCTAGAGTTTTTAAAACACAACTGGACCGACATTATTGGGATGGTTCCCGAGATATTGGTGGGTCATTATGGTACCTATCTTCGATATTTCAGACTAATACGAATTGCTGCACTCTTTAAAAAAGAAATAAGACATATATTAGATTATTTACATAAAACCCACATTGACCAGGGTATATTTGCTATTTTAGTAATATTGTTTTCAGGAACCATTATCTTTTATGTGGTGGAGCATGGCCAAAATCCTGGAATGATTGGGATGGATGATGCTTTGTGGTATATGGTAGTTACCATCACCACCGTGGGCTATGGGGATATCTCGGCTCAGACCCATGCCGGTCGTTTAGTGGGTGTAGTGATCATGTTCGCAGGTATAGGGTTTATCAGTTTTTTAACGGCTACTATAACTTCTATTTTTATTAAAGATACTGAAAAAGAAGAAATGGATAAGATTGACGTGTTGCATGATAAGATTGATAGTTTAGAGTTTGAAATTAAGGAATTAAAGGAAATATTGAAAGAAAAATAGTATGAATTTAATTTTTTATTTTTTAAATGTGATAATTTCTAAAAATAATTAATTATCAGGAATTTATTATATTAAAATTAAACTATATCCCATCCTAAATAAAATAAGAATAATCATAAATTTATTATATTAAGGGCCATATAATACTATTATGGATTTATTATTATTAGAAAGAATTGTTGGATTCATATTTGCCTTACTGCTACTTTACTCTGTTTATAATTTATTTAGTGTGTTGAAAAATAAAGAAACAGCACTTTCCATGGTATTTTTACATACTGAAAGAATATCAACTCTTTTTGGAATTTTAGTCTTGTCTTCTATGTTTACCGTGATTACTGGTGTTTTATATGCTCAAGGAAGTGTTCCTCTACTAGTGGAAGTTTCATTGAATACAAATGTATTTTTACTATTAATTTTCACCTATTTCTTGCAGAAATTAATGAAAGGCCACACTGGAAAAACTGAAGTGGAGGATACTTAGATGGATCTTCTCCTTTCAATATCAGTAGTAATATTAGTCCTATTAAACTTTTATTTTGTAATTAGACTATATCTCAACATAATTCGTTATAGGGAAGCTGCCCTAGGATTAATTTTCACCCATAAAGACCAGAGCATAATGGCCTTCAAGATTTTAGGAGCGGGTATTTTTATTCTGGCTATAAGTCGATTTTTAGATGTTTATAATTATTCAAATAGTAATCTAATAATTTCTGATGTGGCCACCGCCATGGTTCTGTTGACGAATGTCCTGTTGATTTATGTCTTCTACAAACTATGGATCATTACTGATGTCGGTCGAGATTAATTTTTGTTTTTTAATAAAATATAAATATTAATAATTATGCAATATAGTAATACTATTATTTTAAATTAAATAAGTTCTAATAATAGATACATAGTATTTCAATTTCAAATTAAACAATTAATTAGTGTGATTATCATGAGTGAATGGGTAGAAGTAAAAAAAGAAGAAGAAAAAAAAGAAAAAGTGAATATCTGGGATCCAGCAGCCTCTGGACAATCTATCCAGGGAATATTCATTGACAAAGAAGAGGAAGTAGGCCAATATAAGAGCAATATGTACACCCTCCGCCAAGAAAATAATGAAGAAATCAAAATATGGGGATCTACCGTCCTGGACAGTTTAATGGAGAAAGTTCCCTTTGGTAGTGAGGCCCGAATTACATTTAATGG
>DAWK01000150.1:5222-8505 GCA_002509745.1 Methanobacteriaceae archaeon UBA349
TGATTAATAATCAATATCTTATTTTAAAAATAAAAAAAATAAAAAAGGTTTATTTTTTAAATGGCATTATTAATCCACCAAAGACAGCTAAGATAGCTATTAATAAAGCTCCAATTGGTATTCCGGTATGTTGCATGGGTATTTTATGATGGTTGTTGTTGCTGGATTGAGCATTGACCACTAATATTCCGGTGTTATCCACAAGATTAGGGTCGTAGGTTTCCGTTGACAAATGTGGTTTAAAGACAAATTTACCGGATTTTAAGACTTTTACCACCAGGTAAAGATATGGGTCTCCAACAGGCACATTTCCAATATTCCAGGTAATAACCCCCGTAGCTTTGTTGTAGGTAAAAGTACCTACATCAACATTGGCTTTGACAAATTCCATACCTTTTGGTATTTTCATGGTTAAAACCACATTTTGGGCCGTATCCACACCGCGATTACCGACCTTAAAGGTTATAGTTATACTATCCCCTACATGAGGTTTATTATTGCTAGCCCAGATTTTGACATATAGGTCAGACTGAGGAACTTTTAAGGTTCCAGTGCCGTTTGATGTTAAGTAATAGTCATCTCCTAAGAAATCTACTTGAATGTTGTACGTACCTCCAATCAAGTTGATGAAATAGGATTTAGTGGCTATTCCATTAATATCAGTTACTGCACTTCCAGCATTAACTCCATTAACCAGGAAATTAACTGTTCTTCCAGCTAAAAGATTTCCATATTGATCTTTTAAAGTTGCTATTAAATTCACAGTTTTTCCTTTATTTTCTGTGGCATTGTCGACGGTTATTGTAGTGTTAGCTTTATTAACCGTTAGGTTATTAGTTCCTGAAGCAGGATTGTAGCTTTCATTACCCGTGAAGTTCGCAGTTATTGTATGTGGATTACCCGCAGGATTCTCAATAATCGGAGAGTAAGTAAAACTAGCCTGACCACTACCATCAGTAGTAGCAGAACCAACTAAATTACCATCCACAAAGAAATCAACCTGTACACCACTTAAAGGATTACCATACTCATCTACTAAAGTAGCAAACAAATCAACACTACCTAAATAGACACCAGTTGCATTGCTAACCGTAATAGTAGTGTTAGCTTTATTAACCGTTAGGTTATTAGTTCCTGAAGCAGGATTGTAGCTTTCATTACCCGTAAAGTTCGCAGTTATGGTATGTGGATTACCCGCAGGATTCTCAATAATCGGAGAGTAAGTAAAACTAGCCTGACCACTACCATCAGTAGTAGCAGAACCAACTAAATTACCATCCACAAAGAAATCAACCGATAAACCACTTAAAGGATTACCATACACATCTACTAAAGTAGCAAACAAATCAACACTACCTAAATAGACACCAGTTGCATTGCTAACTGTAATTACAGTATCCGCTTTATCAACAGTTACTGAGGTAGATTGTATTTCATTATCCACCTGAGCTGAAACTGTGGCCATACCTACAACTGTTCCTGTAAAGGTTGAGTTGGCTGTTCCACCAGTAGTTTCAGTGTTTACTGGGTTAATAATTCCCAAATTGGTAGAAAATGTTACCGGTGTGTTGTTCGGAATGTGGTTTCCACCAGGCTGTGCATTTGGAGTAACACCGTCAAATGTGTTCCAGGTTAAATCGGCAGTAATATTTGAAGTGTTCAGGTAATGTATAGTTCCGGGATTGGCAAATATTTGAAGCATAATCCATGGACTGTAAATTACTCCAGTAGAAACTCGGCTACTAGGGTTATCATTTGATCCCCACCAGTTGTTTTCTGCTTGTACTGTAGCACCACCTGCTGCTGCCACGTCTACTGCACCATTACTGAGTATTCGGTTGAAGTGTAATGCTGTGTTGTTGGCTGCGTAAAATGCACCACCAGTTCCAGATGAACCATCAGTTCCATCAGTTCCTATAGTTCCAGATCCAGTTCCCGGGCCAGCTTGTCCACCATCTCCTCCAATTCCACCATCACCAAATTGGTTATTGATAAGGTTATTGGATTCGACAGTTAGGCTTCCGGTTTTATAGTAGATTGCTCCACCATTACCACCAGGACCTCCCAGGCCTCCAGCGCCTCCAGTGTATGCTGTTCCTCTAAATGGAATGCTACTTCTAGCATCTCCACCTTGACCACCAACACCCCCAACACCACCGATTCCAGCGGTGTTTTGAGTTATATTGCAATCAGTGACAGTGAGAGTATCAGATCCAGTGTTGTAAATAGCTGCACCATTACCACCGGGACCTCCAGTTCCGCCGATTCCACCAGGACCTCCGGCACCAGTTAGGCTCCTATCACGTCCGTCACCTGCAGCTCCTCCAGTTCCACCGTTTCCAGCTTTGTTGGAGTAAATTTCGGTTTCAGATAGAGTTAAAGATCCTTGGTTAAATATGGCACCACCATTACCACCAGGGCCACCGTGGTGACCATTATATCCAGTTGGATTGAGTAGGTTACCATCAGCTGCAGAAGCTCCAGTTCCTCCATCACCAGCAGTGTTGGAGTAGATTTCAGAGCATTCTACATTAGCATTTCCAGTATTGTAGATTGCTCCCCCATTACCACCAGCACCTCCGGTTCCGCCGATGATTATATTTATACCACCACTTCCGGCATTTCCGGCGTAATTCTCATAGATTTGGGTGTTACTCATGGTTAAAGTTCCAGTAGTGTAAATAGCACCACCATTACCACCATTACCACCTTCGCCTAGGACTACACCTTTACCACCATTACCAGCCTGGTTATTGTATAGTTCACTGTTGTTTATGGTTAATGCTCCGGTGCTGTAAATACCACCACCGTGCCCACCATGGAAACCATCCGAGTGGGTTAAAGCTATACCATTACTACCATCTCCAGCACGGTTATTGTAAACCTGTGTATCGGTTAGTTCTAATGTTCCAGTACTATAAATACCTCCACCAGATCCACCAATACCTCCGTAAGTGATTGAACCTCCGTCTCCGGCCCGGTTATCTTTTACGATACAATTAATCAGATAAAGAGTGCCTTCGTTCCAGATACCTCCACCATTTTTACCATCAGGAGAAAGTAGGCTCCCATCAGGAGCATGGCCATTTTGGAATGTGATGTTGTAAAAATAGGCTGTGATTCCTGGAAGGATGTGTATTACTCTATCAGTTCCACTACCATCTATGGTTGCTGTTCCGCCGTTCATAACCTCAAAGGTTAAGTCCTTGTCGATGACCAGATTTTCATAAAATGTTTGGCCCTCTTCCAATTTGATAGTGTCACCACTCATAGAGTGATCCAT
>DAWK01000150.1:8684-8974 GCA_002509745.1 Methanobacteriaceae archaeon UBA349
AATAAATTTATTTATTATTTAACAATTATTTTATGTTAAAAGTAGTTAATATTTTTTATTATTTATTCACGAGTTACACCACATTAAGTGACAGAGTATAATATTATAGTAAAAACATTCAAAGGTATGTAATCAACAATTTATAATATAAAAAACATTTTCAGGTTTATACAGCTTAGTAGGTTAAGGTAAATAGAGATATGTGAAAATTAGATTATTTTTTTAGTTTAAACTTCATTTTAGATTAAACTAGCATATGAAAAAAAGTCTAATTTAAAAATAAAAAATAA
>DAWK01000039.1 GCA_002509745.1 Methanobacteriaceae archaeon UBA349
TACTTTTAACCACAATTTATTCCATGAATGTTTTAAATTCATTTTCCATGACATTACTCATGTAAATCATCATCCCAAATAATTTTTTTGGATTAAAGCCATTACTAGTATCTACACAAGCTTTAATTTCAATTTTTCTTTCTGAATCTAGTATAAATGTTATACACCGATATTTCTCAGAATTAAGTTTATTTATCTGTTCGAGTACTTTTTCATTTCTTACAGAATTATAAAGTTTCAAATAATTATATGTAATAATATCAACGATTTTTGAGTTATCAAAACGACAAATTACCTTTGCACGGGCCCCTGAAGGCAAATAATGTGGAAAACAAAAAATTACTGATTCATCACAGTCAAATCTTTCTATATACAATCCCTGGGCCTCTATAAATTTTGTGAAATCTAATTGATTTTTATTCATAATTACGTCTCCAAAACAATCCAAATTTAACTTAAAAGATTAATAAACACTTTTTAAATATCATTTTAAAAAAAAGAAAAAAAAATAATGACTTAACGTGTACCAATACCTTTATCAAGTCTTTTCCTTGAAAAAAGATGCAAAAAGAAGAAATTCCCTAACAGAAGGATAAGATTTGTTTTATATGCTTCAGATCCAACTAATGCAGGTGTGAATAGATGGGTGTAGATAAGTATCAGGCCTATTCCAATTGAAAATAAAATTATGCTTATAATCATGTCTTTTAGGCCCATGTGTCTTTTAAATATTAAAATCGTGCTTATAATCATTCCATACAAACTAAAAAATGAATTCAATGCATTTCCACTAATAATTTCCTGTATAAGTGATGATGCAAATAATAATGCAAAAATGAACGTCACAATCGAAACAAGTTTTTCTTTCATAATAAACACCTTTTTTACAATAATTTCTCCTGAAAAATGTTTTAGATAATTATTTACTCCAAAATATTAATTCAAATCTATTTAAATCCTTTTAACAACTATTAAAGCTTTTTAAACGACTTTTTACATCTTCATCCCTCCAACCATAATAATCTTTAAGAAATTGCCAGTAATTTCCCTTTTTTTGACAACCATAACACTGATAACCATTTTTATGCACCATGAATGACGGTTTTCGATCTTCATGACTCTTCAAAGGACAACGGTACATCACATACTCTTTTTCAGGATACTCCCTCTCTGGAGCACCCATAATAGATCTAAAAAAGGCCCGATGATCATTAACCAGTCCTGAATTGTAAGTTTGAGAGACGGCCATCTCAGTATTTTCCCTGGTTTTTTCGACTTTAGCATTGTATGATTCAACCAGGTCAATTCTTTTCAAATGCTCATGAAAATTACTGGTGAAATCCATCCTGCTGAAGGCCTCAACCTTAGGATTTATTGATTTTTCCATAATCTCATCATAACTATCCTCAACAGAAAATGGGACCACAGTGAGACCAGTTAACTGGTGTTTAGAATAAGGAGCCCTGGAGAGGCGGGCCACTGCATCACGATTAACTGCTAAATCAAGACATTCATAGCCGTTTAACTTTTTAATATTCTCTGCAAACCAGGCACCTGCCCTGTTGAGATTTTTAAATCCAGAAGCTCGGAAAAAAGTATAAGCATGAGCTCCTTTACATCCACTAAAAAAAAGTATAGGTTCTTTACCAAAAAGCTCTTTAAAATCCATTGCAAAGTCTTTGGCCTCATCTATGGCCTTTTTTGCAATATTTTCATTGATGATGAGTTCTCTGATTTTTTCTTTCAATTCTTCCTGCTGATCTCTTTCATTGGCTGGGCCATGGCGTCGTAAAGAAAGGAGCAGATTTTTTATTTTATTTACTTGAGTATTACTTACATCAAAATCAAAGAATGCTCTATCTAATACCATTCTTCGAGAATCCCCTCTTTTTAAATTATCCCAGCTTCCATGATCATAAACATGCGTGAAACAGGGATGATGGCCACTATTGCGGAGCACATGTAATAATAAGTTTTTAGAGTTTTTCAATGCAAATTGGATTCTGAACTTTTTATTATCAAAATCAGGTGGCCTTCTAAAATGTCTGAAAAACTCATGGCCATAAAAATCCCGGTAAAAAGATTGTACGCCCCTCATTTTACCATCCTCTGGTAATAAATGAGTTTATCCAGTTTTCGTAAATCAGAATAGGCTTTATCTTGAATTTTTATTCCCTGGCCAGGTATTTCAATGATATATCCCTTGTAAATTAGGTTATCTACAAATATTTCTACCTGGGCCTTGACAATATGGCCCATATTTAGGCTCATGGCCTTGACCACAGTATCCTTACTTAAAATCATTGAAGGAACACTATATTCATCTATGGCCTCTGTAAGATGTAGTAAAAGAAATTTCTTCAAATGAATGTTTATACTAAGCCAATCCAGAATATATTCTGGTTTATTAGGCTTTGTTAAGTTATTTAAAGTTAAACTGTGAGGGGTTGTTATTTTATCCACCCCCTTTCTGACATGTCTTTTAAAGTTAGGAGTATTTCATCCAGGTTGTACTTTGACTTAAGTTCTTCAACTATTGATTCTTCGGTGTGATCTTTCAGATCGGCCAGTTGGGTGAATATGGATTTTTCCAGGATAGTGATATTTTTGTAATCAATTTCCACGCCAGGAATGGTTTTTATACATTTAGAGTTTTTTGAATATCTGCTTTTACTTATCAGATTTTCTTTATTCTTATTTGATTTTTTAAACGGCTTATGTTCCTTTGTTATGTAAATTCTAAATTCCTTGGAATGAATAGGGGTGGGTGTGTACACTACCTTATTGACTACTCGTGATTCATAGTGGGGTAAGTGTATCACGTCCCCTACGTTATATGAGGAATTTAGAATCTGTTTTTTTATGAACTCTTCTTCCTTTTCTTTTATTTTAGGCCATTTTATAGTTCTGATAGCTAATAGCAGACTTTTATATTCCTTCGATCCTGATTTAATGAATACTTTGGTCCTTCCTTTAACAGAATTTTTAATTTTGGTAGCGTTATCATGATAGATGTAATTATTGTCTGCAAAAAATTTAAGAATCTGCCATGCATATTTAGATGATTTTCCCAATTCTATCTGAAGTTCATTAGAAGTAACATAACCCTTATCCTCAATTATTTTATATACGGTGGGGAGAGCATCAATCAGCCTTTTATCAAATCCAGTTAATGTAGCCTCTAATATGGGCCCTCCCAGGATTATGGCATGGCCTAAATCTACCCATGAAGCCACGAGAATATCTTGCCCATTTATTTGCCCCTTACATCGTTGATATTGGAAAAGAAGTGCGCTTTCTTTAATAAGTTGCATTAGCTTTTTAGAATCCCTCCGGGCCCTTGGGTTTTTTGTTGGAAAAATTTCATATAATTCCTTTTCATACGGAATTAAAACTGTATAAGGTTTTAATAGTTGAAAAGCTTGTCTTAATACTTCATATTTATAATCAAAAATAGATTCGCCCCGGATTTCCTGAAGTTTTTTTTCAGTAGTTTTAAAATTTTCCCTCAAAATTCTCTTTGTCTGTTCCTCACTATCATCAACAGGTATGATGAAATTCCGGGTTGAAAATTCTGGGTCTATTTCTATGGCCGTGGTAGTGGTAACAATAGTTTTAACTGGAATTGTTTCTTTTTGAATTTCAAAACGGCCAGTTTTAAGGTTTTTTATAGTAGTTTCCGCTATGAATCCTCCATCATCGGCAGACATTAACCTGGCTTGTTTATTTTTGAATTCATCTTCCAGAGTTTCTTGGATGTATAGTATATCTACTAGATTCCAATCTTCAGAATACTTTAGAGCAGTATCAGAAAGACTTCCCACCTTTTTAGTCCTATGAATGCCAGTTACTACATTGGCCGTATTGGTTTTTCCTATTGATGATTCTCCTTTAAGAGTATTTATTGTAGAAATACCTAAACGAGCACCAATACAGTTGAAATTTAAGACATGTTTTGATTCCACTTCTCCAATAATAAATCCAGAACTAGTAGATCTTTCATAAAATGCTTTATCAATATAACTTAATAGATCTGGCCTTTTTAAGATATTTTTAAGCTCATTCTTCCTTTTTTCAGGTAGGCCATTTATCTCATTTTCCTGAGTTTTTGTAGATTCTTTTTCATATTCCAGTTCTTTTTTGGTCAAGATATCATTACGATGGTCCCCGATGAATACTCCCACATCTTCAAGAAAATAATTAATTTCCTCCCTGGAGATTCCACTATGGGCATGTAAATATTTGACTAATTTTTGGTCCCTTTTGTTATTATCTACATCAAGTCCATTCTTGTTTGTAAGCTTTCTATGGAATCTAGCATTTTTTGATCCTTCTATTTCCAACCATTGAACCATGTAGGAACCAGGTAATTTTTTCTCAGTAATCCAATATTCTAAGCCATTTATCTCTCTGAAAAATACGCTGAAGCCATCTTGAAGTATTTTAACTGGTTTATTTCTAAAAAAAGGTATCACATCTAATCTTTTAGGTAGCATGGCCATTGGATTTTCTTTATCAAAATTTTCATCCCCAGTAGGCCATTCATTATTTGGATCTCCCTCTAAGATCTCCTCTATCTTTTCTTCTGGCATCTAATTCCTCAGATTTCTAATAATTTTTATCTTTGGTATTTCCATAATGAGGGATATGATTTATATCATTTTGATGTCCTGGATTTTCTGTTTTGAGCTCATTTTTAATTGCTTTTCCTATAAATTCACTCAAATTGTCAGATTCGCCATTATCTATTTTTTCTTGAATTTTTACAAGGGATTTAAGATCTATTGATACACTTTTGTTTACTTTCACAATCATCACCTGATGTATTATTGAATACATATAATGTATTAAGTAATACTAATAGTATTATATCTTAATATATAAATTTATTGTAAAAGTATTAACAAAATTTCATTAAATCTATGAGAAACAGGAAAATCAGTTGTATATATCATTTATTTTCAGGCATATTTAAAAAAAGTATTACTGAATAATATTATTGCTGAGCTAGTAATTCATGATTCCGATATTTGAATTAAAATTAATAAAATTTATATGTTAGAAATAATAACTTATGAGTAGAGAAGTAATACAAAATCTATTTTTATTATCAAGAGTTACTTCTCTTACCCCCTAATATAATGGAGATTTGGTCATGAAAAAAAAGAAAGAAATTGATGAAATAGATGAGGCCCTTGCAGCCTGGAAAGAATTGATAACCTGGGCCAAAGAAGATAAGAGAATATTAAGGCCATTAAGTGAGAATAGGGAATGATTTAATAAATTATAGATTAATAACTGTTAAGATATTGATATAATAATTGGATGTTTAATCTACAATTGTTGAAGCATCCATTTCTATACTCCAATATATTGCACTAACTCTTGTGCAGTGGGTATATTTCACGGAAACCATTTATTAATTAAAACTAATAAAGGATATCTAATAATGAATGAACTACGGGCCTTAAATCTCCTGAAACTAAATCCATACCGATTTCAGGCGAATTTGTGAAATCTAATTGATTATTTAATTCTTCAATGCACCATTCTCTGAGTTCAGAGGTCATTTTTCCACTTAAACTAACTAATTTAGGAATGGTAGCCTTAAACGAAGAACTTGGATTATTATATAATGATGTTATTAACATGTTAAGAAACTTATTGTCTTTTTGCATTCTACGTATAAATGGTCTTTTATATTCTTGTATAATCCATGAAGGCATATCTTCAATAGAATAATCTGTAAATAAAGATGAAAATGCATTGAATACGAATTTACTTTCTTCTTTTTCGCAAAGTAATTGAAATGAAGCAAATAATCCCGGATTTATTTTTCCTTGTTTACAATCATTTAAAATATGGGTTAATTTTTCACTTTCAGGCCAACCCTCACAAAGCAATAAAATTAATTTTCCATTTGAATTGTCTATAGGAGTAGATAGGATAAATTCTAAAATTTCTTCATCACCACCAAAATGATCACCCAAAATTTTGGTTGCAGTTATCATATCCCTAAGCGATCCATAAGTATTAGAACTATCTTCAAATGTTTTTAAACAATAATCTAATAGTAATTTACTTTTTGGATAATTTCTACTTAAAAAATTCAGAATAGTAAATAGAAATTCATTATTATCCTTTTCTTGGTTATTTAAGAAATTAATTGCTTTATGTTTTTGATTAGGAAATTCATCTGCTAACAAATAAAATTCTTCTCTTAAGTATATGGATTCTGTGGCTCTTTTTGAAGAATTAGACCAAAAATCATCACCTAATGATTTATTGATGTATTCTAAATTCTCCAATATCAATCTAAAAAATGGAATATTATTTCTATAATGATAGAAATTAGAAAAGAAAATCTTACTTTTGTATTTATTTAACTGTTTCATTATTATTAAGCCACAAAATGCTGCTCTGCGGCGGTTTTCAAAATCCATCCCAGTAACATTAATTGTATGATTTAAATAATCTAAATCTGCTTTATCTTCTAATGATTTAAGTAATGTATGATAACTTATAGAAGCCTGTGTCTTTACAGTGTCATTTACTTCATGATCATATAAACTAAGTATAGATTTAGTAAATTCATCTCCATTACTTGAATCGCCCAAGTGTTTTACTATAATCTCTCGTAAATAGGCAGGTAAAGGACATATTCTATGGATAATTTCTTTTCTTATTCTATCATGATCTTTATAATTTCTTGCAATGATACTAATACTCCCAAAACCATTATCTATTTTTGAAAATTCTTGCATAGCAAGTTGTTGAACTCTTGGATTTGATGAATAATTTTCAATTAAAGTATGGATTAACATTTCACTATTAATCTGAGTGAATATACTAAATATTATATCAACTACTTCATTATCCTCTTCAGTAGTTTTCAGATCTTTTAAACCATATAATACAAGATAGTGATTATTATGATTAGTATCTTTCAATAGTTCTAAAAGTCTTCTTCTAGCTTTAATTTCATCAGTTATGATTTGTGGAATCATATGCCCAATTATAGAGGCTATTTTGTTAGAACTATAAACAAAACTTCTTAATTTTTCCTTGACTTCTAAGTCTTTCATTCCCCAATTTTCAATTAAAGAACTTGCAGCCCAATGAGAATTCCAATTATTTTGATTTAATGCTACAAATAATATTTGCTTAATTTTATTAGTACAACCAATACCTGCTAATAATGAAATTTTTGTTATTTCATGTTTCTTTGAGTTTTCAGCCCATTTATCAATTGCATCTATAATTTCTGAATGATTTTTAAAATTTTTTGATATCAGCCTATAATAATCCATGTTGCTACTAATTGATATTAATGGAAAATCTTCATTTTTAAATTCTTCAATTAAATAATGAGCTACTTCTTCATCTTGAGGGTAACCATTAATTAATATAAATAAATCTATTCCAAAAGGGAGACGTTTTGCATTGATTTTTGCATTTAATGACCTTAAACAAGTTTTTTTAACTTTATCAGATTTTGGCCATCCCTTTAAAATATAATGGGCAATATCATCATCCCATGCACTTATAGATAATTTCCTAGAAACTAATTTAATTAATTCATCTAAATCATTTTCATCATGAATATTTTTATCAATTTTTCCAAAAATCGCCATTAAGCGAAGTTCAGGACTAATTGAATCTCCGGAATTTTTTAAAATATTATTTAGATCTTTATGGGATCCCCATCCTATCAACAAACATTCTATCGCAACAACTCTTACATTTACATCAACCGCTGTTTTTGCAAGAAACGCTACATTATCACCAATTTCAGGATCACCCCTTGCTATTGCAGCCAAAGCTTTAGCTGCTGCAATTTGATTAGCAATTTCCTCATCATGAATACCTTTCCATAGGCAATCTATTATTTCTGGATTTTTTGGCCACTCATGTATTGAATTATAAATATTTTGCTTTGCCCACCCATACCTATTCGGGAACCATTGTTTTAGTTTTAATTTAATAGTTTCGTTTATCGGATCTATAATCAATCCATTAAGAATTAAACGAAGTATAATCTCTTTTTGATGAGTCCAAGACCCTAATTCAACTTTTAAGAAGGCTTCTAATGCTAATTCTTTAGATAGTTTATTAGAACAGTTAAAATTACCAAATGCAACCTCATAAAGTATTAATTCAGTAGAATATTGATTAAATTTATTTAAATCTTTAGATACGGATCTTATGTACTCAATTAATGTATCAATATTACCTGAACTACTTATAATATTAAAAAAACTTAGCAAGGCATCTCGCCATTGAGGGTTTGCACAATAATTTTTGAGCATATATTTCTGTTTTTCATGATTTTTATGAGAAATATAACTGCCTACTAAATATTCTTGAAAAACCCGATGCAAAAACCCGATTTCATCAGGTGATTGTTTCACAATCAACCCAAAATCCTTTTCATTCATTTCAAGAATTTTTCTACTATATTGGCGAGCTTTATATGGTGGGAACCTAAAATCTCCGTTATCATCCTCTAAAAAGTTTTTCAAGATAGATAATGATTCAGAGTAATCTATTATTCCATTGCTGTGGGTTTTTTGAATTTTATAAGCAAGATATTCGAGAATTAGTTTAATTTCATTAACATCAAGTTCAAATGGATTAGGTTCAACATCACTAGCTTCTCTTCTTATTTGAGGATGTTCATTTAATAAATGATTTATCAGTGAATCATAGGCCTTAAATCTACTATGGGGAAGATGATAATCTTGATATTTGTGATAAATCAGTAAACATAAGAGTAATGGTATCTTTGCTAATTCTTTAAGTTCCGGGGAATTATGTAATTCATTTAATAATTTTTCAGTTTCAAATTCGACTTTTAAATTTAGTTCTGCATTATTTAACTTTTCCATTTGATTTTTTAAAAGATACTTAAACCAGATTTTAGATAACTGCTCTTGCTGTTCTAAAGAAAATTCACTAAGACTTCCTATTTGCCATTCAATTCCTTGTATTCCAAGTCTTTCAAAACCATGCGGTCTACTGCTTACTATTACTGGAACATTATTGGTCTTGACAAAACTTCTAAGTCTATTTATAGCACTTTTAGCTGCGGGTTCGTTAATCCATTCGTCTAATCCATCTACAAGCAATAGAACCTTTTTATCATCTAATGCTTTTTCAATTAAGGGCCAAAGATTTTGCATTTCCCAAGTTTTTAACCAACTTTTTATAAACTCTTTTAAGGAATATCTATTAGAGTTATCTGAAATTTTTTTTGTCCAAGAAGAAAATGGTATCCATAATGGTATAAATTGATCCCATTTGGTTGAGAGTGAATCTAGTTGAGGATAATCACTTAATAAATCAATAGCTATGAATCTTAGGAGTGTACTCTTTCCGCTGCCAGGCCCACCAAGAACAATACTGTGATTCGACATGTATAGCCAATTTTCGAATCCTTGACGTTGTTGGAATTCAAATGTAGAGTAATGTTTTATAACTTCCTTATTTTCATTTGATGCATATAACTCATTTGTACCGTTATTTTTAAAATTTTCAGAAGAATAATTTTCCGTCTTTCGATCAGCAATTCTTACATCATTTATATCTGGAAATACGTATCTTTTATCTAGTGAAATAGAGTTAGTTAAATGAATTGGAAATCCTGGATCATGTAACTCAAAAATTTGTTGATAAAAATCTCTTAGTTTTTTTCTTGATTCTATAATTTCTATTATGTCTAAACGTTTTCCTAATTTATTTGCTTTTTCAATACCACAGAATACTTTAACCCATTCTCTACTAAAGAATTCGTCAACAAGTTCAGGGCGTTTTTTTAATTTAGAAGATAGTTTATATTTATCCCAAGTATCAAATTGTATTCCTTTCTTTCTAAGTCTTGAACATTGTGATTCTACCATATCGGACCTTGATCTAGAATCTAAGCCATCTGAAGCACATAATACAAATTTGTCTGTTTTATCAACAAATTCCCCTTCCAGAAATTTAGACACAGCATTTTTTATTAATGATGGCCCAAATTCTTTGACATTTTTACATTGATAAACGATATATTTTTCTTCAGATATCTTTCGAGTATATATGTCAATTCCTTCTTGACCTTGACCCTCAGTACCATAGAATTGGCAATGCTCTCCTTCATTTTCTAGCTCAATTAGACGTAAACATAATTTTTCAAAGTTTTTCCAATTAAGTTCTTCAAAAGGTAGTTCTTGAACTCTAGTTTCTACAGGAGGTTTTATTTGTGAAGTAGAAGGAGTTCTAAGTCCTGGAGGTATTATGCCAATATCCAATTTCATCGTATCTATCTCTAAATAATAGGGTTATTAATGATTTAAAAATCTAGGATATTTAGTAATATGAATAATAATGTTTTATGGAATTTATTCGAGCAAATACTTGAATATTTGAAGACAAGTCGTTATTCATATGGAATCATCCAATTGGGAATATTATGACTACATTATGGTGAAATTGTATTTTTGTAAATGCCTTTTTTGATGTCTTTTATGAATAAACCTATATTTTTAGTCCCTATTTCTTTTTTAAGAATTCCAAAAGCATTTTTTTCTTTCATATCTGGTAAAGTGAAAATATCAGAGTTAATAGTCTCAATACCTCCTTTTTTATACTTTTCAAGCATTGAAAAGACTATTTCTTTAACTTCATCGCCATATTGACATATTTCTGACATGTGGGTGTTTAAGAAATGTTTTGCTCTATCATCCATAGTTATTAATGGAGTTTCAAATACTAAATGAGATATGACATCAAAGCTATCTGAGTCCTGTAAATTCTCAGCTTCTTTTATAAATTCAATATTTATGCGTTTTTTCTGAATTTCATCTAAAAACTCTATTCTTTTATTGTCATCAACCCATAGCTCTTTTAAATCATTAAAATCATGAATTTCATTTTTTATGTTGTCTTTAGCGATTTTCTTATATTTTGCATAAGCAATTGTTTCCCCATCAAACTCAATTTCAATTTCATCTGTAATGAACACATCTAAACCTTTAACTATGATGGGAGAAACTCTCGAAGGTGAAGGTTTTAATTCAAATGAAAATTCATCTATTTGGGGGCTTAATCTTCTTTTCAGTGCCCTATATTCTTCTTTAGAAACATAAATATCTAAATTATCATTAGACGGTAGAGCTTCTAAAATAAAATGGCCGTTAATATCAGTATACGTTTCTTTAAACCATCTTCCAACTTTAATTTTTACTTTAGCATTGTAAATTATGTTTTGAGTAATTTTATCTATGACAAAACCACTAATAATTTTATCAAGAGGTTCTTTAGGTTCTTCAATTTCGGTATCAATTAATTTTTCAGGAACATCCCATTCATCAATTAATCTTGTTGAATTTGTGAAATCAATTATTCTGAAAAATCCTTTGTTATTTGCAATTCTAGATCCTCTACCCATAATCTGCTTAAAAAGTACTTTAGAATTAACGGACCTCATAAAAACAATATTCTTCAAATGAGGTATATCAATACCTGTAGAAAGTAGATCTACAGTAGTTGCAACTAATGGATATTTTCTTTCTTCATCTTTAAAGATAGCTAAGTCATCTTTGTCCTCGTAAACAACCTTAATTGCGAAATTTTCGTCCATATTTAATCTATTGATGTTATCTTTAACACGTTCGGCATGGCCGATATCAACACAAAAAATAATGCTTTTAGCATTTTCATCAGTATTAGTAGTTATCTCAAGAAATTTTTCACACATTTTTTCGGTCCTGTCTGGAATAATAATATTTCTTTCAAATTCAGAAGGATCGTAAAATGTTTTTATATCACCAATATCAATATCATCATCGTATATTATTTCATCTGCTCCAGATATATCCGCACCTACTTTGTCTAAATTAGTATGTATCTTATAGATTTTATAAGGCACTAAAAAACCGTCTTCAATAGCTTGAGCAAGAGAATATTCAAATACAGGTTCTCCAAAGTATTTATAAACATCTTTATTGTCTTCTCTTTTTGGTGTGGCAGTCATTCCTAAATTACATGCATTTTCAAAATGGTCTAAAATTACACCCCAATCACCATATCTAGAACGATGACACTCATCTATGATAATCAAATCAAAAAAATCCTTAGGAATAGTTTTGTAAAGTCCTTCGGAATAAAGACTCTGATAATTTGAAAAATAGATTTTCCTATTCTTATTGAATTTTCCAGACATTATTTTATCTCTTGCGCCTCCAAAAGGCTCAAAATCTTTTTCATATGCCTGATCTCTGAGAAAAACACGATCCGTTAAAAAAAGAACTCTCGAAAAAAAGCCACTTTTTAAAAACTTCCAAACAATCTGAAATGAAACAAAAGTTTTACCAGTACCTGTGGCCATAGTTAAAAGAACTTTATCTTGACCTTTAATTATAGCTTCTACAACTGATTTAATGGCAGTATCTTGATAGCTTCTAACTTTTTTACCAGGACTTATATAGTAAGGATATTCAAGAGAGGAAATATTTCTATGTTCCAAATCTTTCGATTCTTTATAAATTTGATATAAATCCTCAGGACTAAAAAAATCATTGACTATTTCAGTTCTGAAAGTTCTCCTATCATGTAAAATTATTCTTTTACCATTAGTAGCATAAGTTATAGGAACATCTAATCTTTTAGCATAATCTTTAGCCTGAGATTCACCTTTTTCGGCCTGAATACCGATTCTTTTTGCTTCAACTACGCCCACAATAACATTATTAACTTTTAAAACATAATCTGCAAACTTCTCAGTATCTTTAATTTTATAGTCTTCCCCTTCCACATAGAACCGATTATTTTTTATCCTATATTCTCTTTCTAAATTGTCTTCGGCCCATCCACATTCTTTAAGCTTTGGTTCAATCAGCTTGGCTTTTGTTTCAGCTTCATTCAATTAAATCACAATTGACCTTTGAACGCCTTATTTAATATACTTTCCCTTAAGTGTGTGAATTTTTGAAGTTGGATATCTTGAAAATTTTCAAGTTGTTTGATTTTTTTTTCCAACTCATCTAGATAGTTTACTATATCAAATTGTTTTTCAGTGTCTATCTGGTTGTTTTTAAAGGGTAAAGGTATTAAAAGATCTTTTATTATTTTGTAATGTCTAGAATACTTTTTAACATTTGGTCTAACAAATTTAATCATATGATATAAATATCTCGCTAAAATTTTATCCTTAGGAATTAATATTTTAAGTCCATCAGCACCTTGTATGAATCTAAAATCAACATACTTTATATTAAGAGTGTGATCTCCCATTAATACAACTGGTAATTTACCATTATACAATAATGATTCGTTGTTATTAAAACCCACTATGAATTCCTTTCCTTGATCAATAATTGGGTAAGTGCCTTGATCAAAATATTCTTCGCTTTTCAATTTTCCTAATTTGAATTTAGATTTTTTATTTATAGAGTCTTCAATCTTAACCCATCTAAAATCATCATTTTTCTCTGAATCTTCGAATATTTTATTTAAAATTGTATCATACAATTTATTTGTTTTTTCTAATGAGTTATGCCTTAATTTCTCATTTTTAGTTATACTTTTAAAAATAATTTCAATTTTTTCAGCTATCAGCTTTTGTTTTGTTAAATCAGGATTTTCACCATCAAATGGGACTTGAATTTTAATGTTTTTCACTTGAGTCATATTAAGTGCAGGATAACTGGCTCCAATCATCATTTTTTTGCATTGATCTATTATAAAATCAGAAAAAAGTGAATAGAAAACAAATTTGGGATAAATATGTTCTTTGGCTCTTAAAACAGCAAATCCTGTAGAACATATGTGTTTATCGTGTTCGGGAGGAATTATGCAAAAGCCTTTTAAATAAGGCCTTACCGTAGACATTAAAATGTCATCTGCATATATTAATCTCCTTGCTCTAGATGGTGCTTCATGACCTTTTAATTTTTTTATATCATTTATTTTTCCCGTCCCATTTTCAATGGATTTAATATCAATATAAGTAAATTCATCATCAAAAAATTCTTTTTTAGGGTTGATAGAAGATTTGTTTATGTGCACTATATCATTTAAATTAACTATTTTCCAAACAGAATGATCTTTGGAGTTATTCACTGCTGATTTAGAATATTCCGATTCCGTGCAATCACTAAGAGATTTTTGCATCATTTTTGATCACTCAAAGTAAGTTTTTATATCATCGATTACTTTGTTAATTTCGGATTCTAAATTTGCGATTTCAATTATTAGTTCTTTAGGTTCTTTATGTTCTATCTTATCAGTTTTATTAGGATTATTTGCTAATAAATCGTAATCTATTTCAATAATTTCTTCAATTGGCACTAGCCAACTATTTTTAGAAATTTCCCTATTTTTGGATTTTTGTAGGGCATCTTCAAAGTGTTCATCTTTGATAGTCAGTTTCTTGGTGAATTTTCCTTCTATCTCATAGTACCAAATTTCTTTTGTAGGTTGTCCAGTTTTTTCAAAAAATATCAAATTAGTTTTCACACCAGCACCCATAGAAGTGAAAACACCTTGTGGAAGTGAAACAATAGCAGAAACGTTAAATTTCTCTAGAAGTTCTTTCCTAATGCTTTGATTTTTTCCAGATCCAAACATTATTTTGCCTTCCGGAAGAACTAGTCCCACTTTACCTCCATTTTTAAGTTTTCTCATTATATATTGAAGTGCAAGAGCTTCTGTGGATTTCATAGGGTAAATAAAATTGCTTTGGACTTGTTTATTTTCTTTACCTCCAAAAGGAGGATTTGTAAGAATTAAATCATATTTATCTTCTTCTAAAACATTATGAACATCTTCCATTAGGGTATTTTTTCTGTAATAATTTGGATTCAATAGTCCATGTAGTATCATGTTCATTGTTCCACAAAGGAATGGTAGTGGTTTTTTATCTTGACCATAGAATGTTTCTTTTTGTAAAATTTTGTTTTCAGGGGTAGTGATAGAACCTAAGTTGTTTATGATATAATTGAATGATTCAACTAGAAATCCTCCTGAACCTCCGAATGGATCGGCAATTTTCATTCCAATTTTAGGATTTACCATTTTCACCATGAATCGGACAATGGGTCTTGGGGTGTAAAATTCACCACTCCATCCTGCTTCACTTCCCATTTCTAGAAGTAATCCTTCATATAATTGAGATAAAACCTGAGTGTCTTCATAGTTGTTGGGATCTATTTTATCAAGTTTTTCTATTACATCCAAAAAATTGTAGGTTGACTTCATTTTATTTCCAGAAATTTCTGTAAAAATTTGGCTTATTTTCTCTTTTTCTGGAGTTCCTGATAAGTTTCTAAGGTAAGGGAATAGTATATTGTCTATAAAATGAATTAAACTGTTTTCAGGATGGATAACTTTTTTATACTCTTCATCTATTTCTTCAACAAAATTAGCTAATACAACTTTTGGTTTACCTAGCCAATCTTTATGAGCCCAATTTGACCATCTAAACTTATTATCTATTATTTTGATGTATTTTTTTCCATCTGAATTGGCAATTTCTTCTAGTTCTTCTTCAATGCCTTCGAATATTTTTAGAAATAAAAGCCAAGATAGTTGTTCCATATAATCTGTAACACCCGATGTACCATCGTCAGTTCTTAATATATCGCATGCGGACTTAATTTCAGATTTTACTATGTTTTCTTTCCCCATTTTCCGCACCTATTAGTTTTTCCATATTTTGATGAATATTATGTTATTTTTACCGTATAATCCAATGATATTCGATTATTAGTCTTTTTCTTCGATTATTAAATAGTCTGCTCTTTTTGGTTTTAAAGTCTTCTTTCTGTTTGATTATTTCCCAGTTATATTAATCTTTTCTAAAACTTTTTTTTTATGAAAACGAATTACTATAATATCATATTTAATACTCTATTAATTTTATCAAATTTTCCAGAACATTCTAAAATGAATTGTAGTTTATATTGTAGAAGGACAATTATAGTTAAACAAGATTTTTTAGCGCAGGTAGATTATTTTACAAATTTTCTCATCATTATCTTCTCCTAATAAGATTTTAGATTTTTTTGAACATCTGTTTCGTATAATCTTTCAATTTCATCTTCCATTTTGTTAATAAAGTTCAATATTCTCTGTGCATCTACTGTGGGTCCGTGCCCGGATTTATTATTTCGTGAATTTTCCACTATCCAGTTGGCCTCTCTGAGCGCCCTTTTCAACTGCCTTCGGAATATTAAAAATTCCTCCAAGGAAAATACAATTAAATCTTCATCTCCCTTGAATACTCCCTGGCCAAAAAATATTAATTCATCATCGGCCATTTTCATCCGAATTGATTTCATTTGATACCCCGGTGAATACTACTTTTCAATCGATTAATCATATCATTAGTATCATGGTCCTCTTCACCAGCATGGCCATCACGTGATAACTCTATATTTCTTAAATATTCCAGTTGTTCCAGGAGATCTTTTTTATCGTTTTTTAGTTTTTTTATGGCCTGAATCATTTTTTGGAAATCTTCTTCACTGATTACTCTTATCTCGTCAAAGTCCTTGAAGGGTGCTTTATCTTCAAGAACAATGATATATTTGTCCAATTTGTAGCTTCGTTCCCTTAGTTTCTTATCATAGTATTTGTACTCTTCACTACATGATTTGACCCTGGTTTGGTATGATTTAAGCATTTTTCTAGTCCCCTAGTATGGTGGCCATGTCATGGATTTTTGCTTTATTTCCATTGATTCGTCTTTTTTTCCTGGTTTTTAGATCTGGCCATTCATAATCGTCTAGGGATGTTTGTAGATTGAATCTGGTTAAAGAATAGATAGTTTTCTGAGCACTGGCCAGTTCATCACCGATTTTACTGATTTCTTGTTTTTTTAATCTTACACGGCCTTTTATAATATCTTCAGCCTTATCTCCTGATTTTTCCAGATAATATTTTAATCGAAGTATTTCTCTTTGGAATTCTTCCATGGGAAAGGCTATTACTTCTTCTCCTTCCTGAAAAATGTCAATATTATATGAAGTCATGTCTTTATCTCGTAATTTTAAGGCCCCGTATCGCATAGATTATCACCTTAGATACATTGTGATCGGATAATAAATAGAACTTGAGATAGAGAGCAGCTGAAAAGTAATAGTGAATAAAAAAAGAAAAAAAGAAAATTTTAGTTTAAATATTTTTTATTTTATTAGCAATATCTTTTTCAATTGCCTTTTCATTAGGATTTCCAGATATGTCTTTCCAAGTTATCAGGCGCCATACTCCATTCTTTTCAAAGTAAATATCACCATTAACAGAATTATCTGAATTATCAGTATATACATTATAATAAACTGTAATTTCACTTATTTTTTTAGATCCATGACTTGTAACTTTAAATCCTAAAGATTCATCTTCAGATGTTGGACTAACTGCTTCAACTGCTTTTTCTTTATTAAATGTTTTTAAAACAGTTGCATTATTTATTATGATACTATATTGGTCAGTTTTTGTATCTTTAACAGGTTCTTTAGTATTTTGATTATCTTGAGAAGTGGTATTTGGTGTAATAGAAGAATTATCTGTAGTATTTGAAGATCCAGAGCCCACACAACCACTGCCTAAAACAACCCCGATTACTAAAAAAGTCACTAACAATATTAAACTTTTATTCATCATATAAACCTCCTTTTTCTTAATTTATCAATTACTATTTATTAAATATTCTCAATGGAGTATGTGTTTAGGAATTAACAGAGATAATTATGAGCTAGTGGATCAAGCAAGTCAAAAGAGGATTAAACATCTTCAAATTGTTCATTCAATTTCTTTAATTCTTTAACAATCTCTTTCTTTTGGCGTAAAGTAAGTTCATTTTGCCTAATAAGAATCTTATTCTGGTCTATGCCGGCTTGACCTAGACCTTCATTTACCTCTATTTCTCATTTTTTTAAAAATTACTAAAATTTTCGATTTTTCTCATTTAAAATAAAAATAAATCTAGTTCCTTAATAAGGAACAGAATATTTATTTTGGAACTAAAATCCAATCCTCATCAAATTCTATTTTAAATCCCATTTTGTCAATAAGTTCTGAAAGGGAAATATTTAATTCATTAGATTTTACAATATTCCATAATTTTCTTGTATTTTTATTTTTTCTTGTGATTCCTCCAAGCAAAGCCACCATAACCATATAATCATCAGCATCAATTATAACAACTTTTTTTCCAGAAATTAAATTTCCACTATGTTCTACTTGCACTATTTTTTTCTTAAATTTTCCATACCCCATCATTACATATGATTTCATCAAATCCCTACTGAAAATATTACTTTTTTTAAACTCTAATATATATTAATTAAAAAGTAAATGTTAATATAATTAGATATTTTGGGGGCTTAGTTTGTATATTGATCACTTAAAAAGCAAAACATCAAAAAAATTTAGAAATGTACTAAGATCAGATTGGAAAACTGTAGACAATAACTTGAAAATATTATTAAATTTCTTAAATGAAAATCAAATAACTTCATCAATTTTAGAAGAATTGAGAAATAGAGACTGTTATAAAAAAGAATGGTCTCCTACTCAAAGGGGTATGGCTGGTGCAGTTTATCTTAATTTACCCTCTAATGATATTGATTATGCTGCAATATCATTATCTCTATTAGAAAAATGTTCTTTAGAGTCTGAAAAGCTTTTAGGAATTGGATTTAATATATCTGGCGAAAGCAAAATGGATTCAGCAATTCGATATTTTAATGAAATTTTTACTAAAAAATTAATGGAATATATCGATGACCAAATCGAAGAGGGTAATTTAATTTTGTATCTTCTTAACAAATATAAAGCTCGATGTGAATGGTTTACCAAAAAAGACGTTTTTAAATCATATTTAAATAACCCTTCAAAAGGAGAAGAAATATTAACAGAAGATTTAAGGAAATTTTTATTTGATCAGGGGATTGATTATCCTTTTTCAAATCCTGAAACACCTTCGGGAAAGCCAGATTTGGTACATGGGATTGATGGAAATAATCCTATGACTTTAGAAATAAAACTATTTGAACCATCTAAAGGTTATAATAAATCATATATTCGAAAGGGGTTCCGTCAGGCTTTTGACTATGCTGAAGATTATAATCAACCTTTTGGGTATTTATTAATTTTTAATTTAAGTGATTATAATATCAAATTTAGTGTTAGGAATAAAGAATCTATTACAAAAGTGGATTATGGTGATAAAACCGTTTTTATTGTTGTAGTAAATCTTTTTGATGATGGTAAAAGTTCTAGTCAAAGGAAAAAATTAAAACCATACGAAATTACAGAAGAATTCTTAAAATCAGAGGATGATTAATATGAAAATGGAAATTGAAGGATTAGACAAATTACAAAAAGAGATTGAAGACCTTAAGAAAAATATAGAAGAACATGAAGAAGAAACTGTTTCATTAGATGAGCTTTTAAATCAGGAATTTATGCAAAAGTATACTCAGTTTTCAGACTTTGATGAAATGATTGATTCTAGTAAATTTGAAATAGAAACCCAAGATGATTTTGACGATTTATTTGAAAATGAAGATTGGGATGATTATGTTATTGACACAACTAAATTCAAAGATTGGGAAGAAATGATGCAAACAGCTGCGACTGAAAGACTAGATAAAATTCTTGGATTTAATTAATAGTAAATATATCTTTCACATTGGATTTATAGGGATACTATGGCAAGTTTTGATAAGTTTACAGAAGGAAAACAATTTTATAGGCTTGGAGAATATGAAAAAGCATTAAAATGTTTTGAAGAAGCATTAAAATCAGATTCTAATAATGTTGATTATCTTTTTGCAATAGGAATGACTAATTACAATTTAAATGAGGTTGAAAAGGCTTTAGATTACTATGAAAAGTGTCTTAAGTTAGATTCTAATAATATTAAATCAATTTTAGGAAAAATATCTTGTTTAGAAGATATTGGTAAAATAAAAGAAGCTATAATATTTATTGATTCATTCTTAAATAAGAATTATAATGATTTAGTTGCAGCTAGGAAAGGCATAACTTTAATGTTTTTAAATTGTGATAAAGAAGAAGTTTTTTATTGTTTTGAAAATTTAAAAATTAAAAATGAACCATTCATTTACTATTTAAAATCATTTGCTTGCGATAATTTCCTTGATTGGGAAAATCAGATAAAATATCTGAATAAGGCTTCAAAATATGCTGATAAAAAGAAAACACGTCTTGATGAAGGAGTATATGTAAATAAAAGAGATATATATTTATCAAAACTAGAATATTATTTTAAATTTGAGGATTATAATAATGCATTGAACATCTGTAAACTGTTACTTTATGAAAATAGGGAAGATTTAGAAGCTTTATATCGAAAAGCAAGAATATATTATAAAAAATCAGATTTTGAAAATTCTTTAAATGTTCTAAAATCTGCCCTATATTTATATCCAAATAATATTAGTTTACTAAATCTTAAAGCTACAATTTATTCGATTCAAGGAACTCAAAAAGCTGCACTGTTAATTTATGAGAAAATAAATAAAATAGATCCCTATTTTGAGTACTCATGGGGAAATATGGCTGCTATATATTATTTTAATAAAGAATATGAGAAATCTTATCAACATGCTAAAAAAGCGCTTGATATAAACCCCAATTTTGGTTTTGCAATATATTATGGATCTAGAGCACTAAAAAAGTTAGGAAGGAAGAAATTATATTTGGATTGGGAACGAAAATTGAGTGATCCTAATATGGAAATGTTATATTTAGAAAAAAATCTTCAAGATCGATTAGTTGATGAGCCATGGCGTTTTGAAAGTATAGGTCATGACCTAAAATTTAAAGAAAGAGAATATACACTAAAAGATAGGCCAGGACGACTTGATATTTTATATGAGGATATCTCAACTGGTGATTTAATTGTTGTTGAATTAAAGATTTTAAAAGCTAATAGTGATGCTTATTATCAAATTGCAGATTATGTTGACTCTATAAAAAATACAATTGGTAAAAAACGTGAAGTTAAAGGGCTTCTTGTAAGTTTAGGTCAAGATGATGGGTGTAAAAAGCTAATTGATAAAGATCCTGAAATAAAGCAAGTTGATTATAAAAAATTAGGTTTATAATAAATAAAGGATAATTAGGATATTAGCTATATTTATTGGGTTTTCAATGGCACTAGATTTGTTTGAATCAAGATTAAGTGATATTATGGTTAATAAACCACCGCTCTATAACCAAATAACTAAAATTAAAAAAAAGATAGAAGATGAAGAGTTTATTATGTCATTGAAAGAAGAAGACATGATAAAACATGTAATCTATCCAATTATATCAAATTTAGGTTGGGATGGATCTGATATATTATCTGAGCATAGAATTGTAAATGGTAGAATAGACTTCCTTTTGACAAATAATAACGTACCTAAAGTTATAATAGAAGCTAAAAAATTGGATCAGGATTTAGAAGAACATAAAGAGCAATTATGCTATTATTTAGATATTACAGGGGCTAAATTCGGACTCTTGAGTAATGGAAAAGATTGGTGGTTTTATTTACCAAGATTCAACTATCAATGGCGCTTAAAAAAAGTTTATGCAATTGACATTAATAAAGAAAGAATATCCACTTTATATGATCAATTTAATCAGTTATTAAATAAGGAATCTGCCATATCTCCTAATTGGGGGCCAATTGCCCGGAAAAATATAGATAAAATAAATGATCAATCATTAATGGGTTTATCTGACAATAAATTGATGAATTTAATTGAAAACATTAAAAATATCGAAAATCAAAATTATCTTGATAAAAGAAAATTGTATGACTTACAACATGAAGCATTTCTTCGGGACTTAATAGAATACTATTGATAATTTGATTATATTTTTTAGAAAAAGTTCAGAGTTAAAAATTATAATAAAACTAGCCTATACTTAGCCACACGGCCTAGATATCTAGGTTTAAAGAATTAATAAAAGATGGAAATGCTTTAGATGCATTAAATAGCTATTATGGGTGTGGTTACGATATTCTTTAGAAGAATTAATTATAAAAGAAAGAATTAATCGTTAATTTTTTCATTTATTAAATTTCTAATTTCTGGATATGTATTTATAATATCAAAAATTTTTTCAGTTTTAATCAGATGTTTATTCATATATTCCTGATATTTTTCAAGTTCCTCAATACGCTTGAAATCATCTGACTTAATATCTTTAACTTTAACCTGATCAATGGATAAGTAAGGCAAGGCCTTTAAATACCTATTTTTAAGATCTTTTGGATCCATATACCAGTAAGCCCTATCTACATCAGAAATTTTATGGCCTGCCAGGAAGTCGGCCATTACTTTATCCCCAATTTTATTCATTATGGTTGAAATAAAGTATTTTCTTAGTGAATGGGCTCTCCAAAAACTGTAAGCACCATCTTCTTTCTTAAATCCTGCTTGTAAACCTATTCTTCGAAAGTTGGTGACAATAACATCTCGATCAATTGGTTCCCCATTATTTTTAACAAAAAGAGCAGAATCGCATTTATCAATTCGAATTCGCTTGTTTCGCCCATACATTCTTTCTTTAAGATATAAAATAATCTGATAGGTGGCTTCAGGAGGTATGAAAGTAATATAGCGATAATTTACTTTTTTCCTGACCACATGCAAGGTAATGATTTCCTCGCTTAGTTCATTTTCAGCATCAAAAAGATCAGAAATAGAATTTAATTCCTTATTAATTACTTCCCCTGCAGAATCCAGGAATTTTTTTATAGTTAATTTTCGAG
>DAWK01000161.1 GCA_002509745.1 Methanobacteriaceae archaeon UBA349
TGGTTAACCCTCTTATACTCTCTACTGCAGGAATGGACTATAAAGCTGTTTTTGTTGCAACGTGTCTTGCAATTTAGGTATTGGAATGTTCATATCCTTCATAGGATTCAAGCTGGCCAACATAGTGGTTTACAGCCCGGAAAATTTGTTAAAATTCGGAAATATTTCAAATCCAGTATTTATGGTATCAGTCATGGGCATTATAATCATCATAATACTCATGGCCCTTAAAGTAAAGGGCAGTATATTTTATGGTATTATATTGACCTCTATTCTAGCTATAGTGGCATGTTTGTTTGCTGACTACCCATATAGCATTTAATGTTTTTGGAAACTCTAATATTCCCTCATCAATTACTTCCATTCCTCCGGGTCTAAGTAATCTACCTTCTAACTGGGGAGGTAATTTAATTGAGATTCCAAATGCCCAATCTCTTTCAACCATAGGACATCTGGATATTATTGGTGCTTTATCTCTCAGTTTCGTTTCCATAATATTTGCTCTAATGATGGTGGATTTTTTTGATAGTTTAGGTACGGTACTGGCGGTAGGAACTCAGGCTGGGTTAGTAAATAAAGAAGGTAAATTACTTAATCTAAAAAAGTCTTGGCTGTTGATGCTCTGGGAGCTATTATTGGTGGTTTTATGGGAATTAGTTCTAATACGGCTTATGTATAAAGCTCTGCAGGTGTAAGTGAAGGTGGTAGGACTGCATTAACTGCATTAGTTGTCAGTGGGCTGTTTTTGATTGGAATGTTATTTGTTCCACTGGCCTATTTTATTCCTGCTGCTGCTACAGCTCCCGCATTGATAATTGTTGGATTTTTCATGATTACTATGATAAATAAATTAATTGGGATGATTTTGAGGAAGCATTACCTGCCTTTTTAACAATTACTTCTATGACATTTACTTTTAGTATATCCAAAGGTATTTGGATTCATTTCTTATTGTATAATTAAGTTAGTTTTAGGAAAATGGAGAGAAGTTCACCCATTAATGTCGATAGTATCACTAATTTTTGTTTTATACTTTATCTTTGTTGCAAATATGCTTTAAATTTAAAATTAATTAAAAAAATAGTTAATAATTTAATTTGCTTTTTTTGAGGGATTATTTTCAATAATATGTTAAATTCATATGGAAATACAAAAAAAAGGGGAAAAGGGATACTGATCCCTTTATTGTTTTTTACAGGTTCCGATAAATCCGCCGAGTACCATCAAGATAGCTAGAACTATTCCTGTGAGAGGTGTTCCGGTTTTTTTCATTCCTATCGTTTGGGTTGTGGTTGCTGCGTTTACTTGTGGTTGTGCGTTTAAATTGAGGGAGTTAACTCCGCTGCTGTTTATATTGTAGGTGTCTGAAGCAATTGATGCGGTGAATAGATAGATTCCTGGTTTTGTGGTCCTTCCTGTGATGTAGAGATATGGATCGCCTACGGTGACGTTGTTGAATGTCCAGGTTATGGTGTTCCCATTAATTGTCCAGTTTCCATCACCCTTAATTTCAGATATTAAAAATCCTTCTGGTAGGGGTATGGTTATGGTTACGTTTTGTGCATCGTCTGGTCCGTTGTTTCCGAGTTTGTAGGTTAAAGTGAATGTTTCACCTACTTTGGGGTTGTTTTTGTTGCTGGTTATCTGGATGTAGAGATCTGCTTTTGGTACATAGATTGTGGCATTTGTTGTTTGTGTTGATCCCATGAGTGTTGCTGTGTTTGTGGTGTTTTTGCCTGCCATAATGCGGGTTATTTTACTGGTCAGATTAAGTGTGGCTGTTTCTCCGCTGTTAAGGTTCAAGGTCCAAATTCCCGTTAAGTTGTTATATGTTCCGTTGGATGGGGTTATAACGATGTCTGTAAAGCTAAATGGCATTATATCCAGTATCTGAATGTTATCAGCAGCACTGGGTCCGTTGTTGTGTGCAGTTACGATGAATGTGATTGTGTCTCCTACATCTGGCCGTGCATTGTCAACAGTTTTAGAAATTGTAATGTCAGATTCTCTTTCTACAGTTGTAGTTACAGTATCAGTTGCATTTGCCGGATCACTTATATGTGCAGATGTGGTTATAGTCACAGTATTGGATAGTATGGTATCTGCTGGTATTGATGGTGATACTGTGCCATTTAAAGTTATAATACATGAACCACCTACTGGAAATGTTCCCAAGTTTATATTCAGGTTTCCAGTTCCGGATGTGGGGCCTGAAGCTCCGCCAGTGTAGTTAGCAGTCCATGAAATATCTGATATACCTAGTGGGAATGTATCAGATATTATAACATTGGCAGCAGTATCAGGTCCATTGTTGGTGGCTGTTATGGTGTAAGTGATTTGATTCCCTGCAATAACTGTGTCTGACCCTGTTTTAGTGATAGCTAAGTTTGCTTCTGGATTCACCTGCAGATCAGCAGATGCAGTGTCAAATCCTTCATTATCAATAGGGTCCTGTTCTGTTGTACTAACAGTGTTGGTTATAATCGTGTTACTAGCATTAACTGCAGCTCCAAAAACAACCCAGATAACATCACTCCTATGCAAGGGTCCTGCGTATGTAGGATACACATTAAAAGATCCTTGTGCTAAAAATGAGTCTAGAATCCAGTTGATTCCGTCAAATGTATGCCAAATATCACCGGTACCTATCAATTGGCTTGGCCAGTCTTCACGTAACACCAGATTTGTGACAGGACTAGGGCCCATGTTGGTTGCAGTGAACACCACTATAACATGGTCCAAGTAGTTTACTGGATCGGTTATTGTTACAATGTTATGGTTGTTGTTTACGAATTCATTGTAATCAGCATAGAATGTTTCCAGATTTACATGAGCAGCCAGGATTGTTATGCTGGTTGTGACGTTCTGTTCATCAAGGGTTCCGTTAACCTCTTGAACCCCCGCATTGGTTGCAGTGAATAGTATGGAGGCTAATCCTCCGAGAGTATTTCCTGTAAATGGTGCTGTTAAGATACCAAAAGGTCCGTTAGTTAAACTAAAAGTAACTGGAGTACCATCAGGAATATACTCACCAACACCAGGGATATATGGAGTTACAGTAGTTCCATTACATAGATTATTGAAACTGGCTGTGATTAAACTGGTTTGAGTGTTGTTGATAAAGCTTGGTGTGGCATTGATACTTAAAAAAACCCAGTTCGTAGGAGGACTAAATCCAGATATAAGGTTATTCCAGTTGTTATCTGGGTGATTAGTTCCCCACCAGTTATTTTCAATGTCCACTGTCCCACTGTCCGAATCTACAACTGAATATTCTACTATGCCATATGCTGAATTTCCTACAATACGGTTAAAATGAGCTGTTAAGTTACCATGATCATTCGCAATTGCTCCACCTTGAAGATTTGCAGAATTACTGATGAAATTATTGCAAATGACAGTTAAATTTCCTCTTTCGTTAATGAGAGCTCCACCACTCAAAGTCGCATGATTCTCAGTGAAATTACTGCTAGTTACATTGCAATTACCATAGTTATTGAAGATAGCACCATTACCTGCAGTGTTAGTAATGAAATCACAAGTTTCTACGTTTAAATTTCCATAATTATTGTAGATAACACCACCATAACCGTCTGCCTGGTTATTAGTGAAAATACTGCCAGTAACATTTAAAGTGCCGCCATTACCTATAGCTCCACCAACACCTGCTGCGTTATGGTCAAAATTACTGTTTGAGACACTTAAAATGCCTCCGTTGTAAATAGCTCCGCCCCAAGTTGCATAGTTATTAGTGAAAATACAATTCTCTATAGTCAGATTACCTTCGTTTTGGATGGTACCAAAACCCCAAGTTGAATTTCCGTTTGTAATTGTTAGGTTTTGGAGTGTAACAGCTATGCCGGACTGAATGTGGAATATCCATGTTGTGTCGGATCCATTTATCATGGTTCCTGTTTGGCTCTCTCCAATAATTGTCATATTTCTATCAATTGTAATCTGTGTGTTTCCTGTACCTGTGTATTGTCCATTTGCAATGGTTATATTCCCGTTAGGATTTACAGTTCTTGTTGCGTTTTTGATGGATAGTTTAGGTCCGTTTAAACCCGAAATGTAAGTCGCACTTTGACCATCCCAGGAGTCATTTCCAGTGGCATTGTTCACGTAAATTATTCCTGGATCTGCGGAAACAGTGCCTATACAGAAGATCAATGCTAAGCTTAAAAGCAGTAAAGGAAAGAAAGTTTTAAATGCAATTGTTTGTTTTTGTATGTTTTCACCTCCTTTATGTCTAATAATAATTTTCAATGAAGTATTGTATCATTTAGATTATTATTAAATACTAACATTGGATGTGAAAAAGAAAAATTTATAAATAATAATTATTAATTGCTTTAAAATGAATTGTCATGTAATTTTATTGAATTAGAAGCATATAAAATAAGAAAAAACTTTTATTCTACGTTCAAATTTGTACGAAGGTCGTTACTATGATACAATTTCATAAATCAATGGATTAATTGAAATAAATAAAAAAAGGGATTTTTAATCCATTATTGATTTTAGGGGTGGTTAATAAATCTCCAAGTAATTCCCAAAGACAATTTCAAATACAAAAATTAAAAGATAAATTTCTATCAATTTTAGGTTGATAAATTATAATGAATTAAGAAAAAATTAAAAAAGCAAATTTTCGTAGTATATGGCTAATTTTTCTGTATTTGATGTATTCAATAAGATTAAAAATAATTTAAAAATAAAATATAATAGGCCTGGATTTAAATCCTCACCTATTCAAATTAATTTATTTGCTCATTAATATTAGTAATTACTATTTACTAATTTAATAAATCTAATTCTTTACTTCTTCAGTTTCGTCATTAAACACTTGTGCTTGACCATTACGCAATATATGGAGATTGTTTCCCATTCGGTAACCTTCTTCCTCAGCCAATTCGGCGTAAGCAGTTAACATTTCCAGATCTCCGTGAGATGGAATTATATGTGCTGGGTTAAGCATTCTAATGAAATTACGGTGGTCCTCACGACCGGCGTGGCCTGAAACGTGAGCATTGGTGAATATACGAGCACCCTTTGATTTCAAACGTCGCTCTAACAAGTTACGATTGGCCCTATTTAATGGATTGGGTATAACTGGAGCAGAGAATATTATATTATCTCCATGTTGTACATTGAAACTTGTTTTTTCATTAGCTATTCTAGGAAGTAGTGCATCTGGTTCTCCCTGATGGCCAGTGGCTAAAAGCACATAATCTTCTCTGTTCTCATCTGCTAAAGTCAGGGCCCTATTAATTGATTTAGGACTTCCATATATGCTACTATTTTTAGGAAGTTTTAATATTCCCATGGTTTCGGCAAGACTACAGTATCTTTCCATAGAACGGCCGAGTAGCAACATTTTACGGTCGCTTTTGGCTACTATTTCACTTATGGCCTGTATCCTTTCGATATGGGATGCAAAGGTAGTGACTATTATTCCCTCTTCTTCTTTTAATGGTTGTTCCAGTATATCTTCAAGAACTACTCTAGCTACCCTTTCTGAATGGGTTATCACCTGATCATATTCTGCAGCACGGGTGGAATCCACGATGAATCCTAGAACTCCTTTTTCACCTAATTCTCTGAATCTCTGATAATCTGGTGGTGGGGAGAGTTTCTGGTGATTATCAAACTTGAAATCATTAGAGTAAACTATTATTCCCTCTGATGTGTGTAACACCGGTGTAACTGCTTGAGGTATACTGTGTGTGGTGTGCACAAATTCTAAGGTTACATCTGGTGATATTTGACATTTTTCACCGGATTTTAATACTTGGAGGGGATTGTTGAATTTAAACTTCCTTTCTCCTTTAATGATCCGCTCTATTAATGCCATGGTATATGGGGTTGCAATAATAGGGGCCTCATATCTCTGTGCAAGTTTGGCTACGGCACCTATGTGATCCAGGTGACCGTGGGTGAAAACTATGGCCTTGACCTTTCCATTAACATCTTTCATAAGGGTGTCATCAGGTATGACGCCCCTTTCTATAAGGTCTAAACTATGCATTTTTTCTATATTGGTATCTTCGTGAATATGGAGTCGATCGAGGTGGATTCCCATGTCGAATATTATAACATCTTCGCCTACCTTAACGGCGGTCATGTTTTTACCCACTTCCTCGTATCCTCCCATTGCTATTATTTCAATGCTCATATATTAATCTCCTAATTATTCCTATTTTTAAATTATTCAACAAATCTGGTGCTGAATTCAGCAACAAATAATTCAATTTTTTTTAAAGAGTGAATTTATTTAATTCTTTATTAAATTGGCCCATTTCACTGTTGGGACTTATTTTATAGTGTTATCCTGAATTTATTGATGATCAATGTTTATATCTGGTAAATTTTCAATTATATCTATTTGTTCAAATCTCAATTAATTATTATTTATTTGTCTTTATTATTTTTATTTTAAATGGTTTCTTAGATGCATTAGTTATTAAATTGACATTTCTAAATCGTATATTTGAATAAAAATAGCCTAATTTCTTTTCTAATTGCTAATATTATATATTTGCCCCGGGAATTTCCATAAAAATATTAGATTTACTATTACACAGATAATAAATCCTTAATTCTTATAAAAATTAAGAAACCACTTTAAATAAAAAATCAAAAGTACAAAAATAATGATTTATAAATTTAAAATATATTCTTATTGTTAATTTATATTCAATTAACATGCTTTATATAGTTTATGGGATTTTTTTTATAGATAATTAATTAAAATAGTGTTTTTAATGATTTTATAAATTAGAATGACTATTATTGAGAAAATATAAACTAAAATAAAAAAACAAGCTGAAAATGATGATAATTTTTAATATAAAATAAAATTTGTTTAAAACGTGCTAAACCAGTGTAATATTAGATATAAAAATAGAATTTGTACTTAAAAAAATAAAAGAAATGTTAGGGATATTTCCCTAACATCTAAAATGGCAGTGAAGCATATCTGGCTTTAAATTTAACCAGACTCCAACTTCTAACTACGCCCAGACTGTTTCTGGAACTGGTAGCATCTGCTTTTAACCATTTTCCATTCACATATACTTCTGAAAAGACATGACCATAAGTGCTTCCACTGCTAAATCTAGCACTTGCATGTACATATCTAGATTGTATGCCTACGGCCCTCATTAAAGCATTAATGAGGTGAGCATGATCTACACAGTTTCCTTTTCTGTACTGGAGAGTTTTAACTGCTCCGTATTTGCTGTTGTAGTAAAAACTGTAAGCCAGGTGATCCCTAACCCAGTTGAATATTTTGGTTGCTTTGGAACTGTAGGAAGTAGCACCGCTAGTTATTGTTTTGGCCACTGATTTTATAGTTGAAGCAGTGACTTGACAATTTTTACTTGAAATCAAATATGGATTTTTGCTAACTGTTGTCGTTGCTGCTGCTGTTGCTACTGGTTTAGTTGTAGTTAATTTAGTGACTGTTTTGTATCTGATCTGGTAGGTCCACTTGTAAGTATAGGTATAGTAAGTTTTTTTCACTTTTTTGTAGACATACTTGTATTTCCAAGTATATTTGTTTTTGGTATACCATTTCCCGTGGTATTTATACTTGACCTTGTAGTATCTCTTGTATTTTACCTTTACTTTCTGGTTTACATACTTGGTATGGGCAACTTTCACTTTAGCCTTATACCAGTATTTGTAAGGTACCTTAACTGTAACATTGTAATACGTTGTGTTATTAGCTACACCGCTACTGGTACTTGTTTTTACTGTTGAATTATTGGTGCTATTGTTAAGTGTCGAAGCACTGGTGCTAACTGTTTGATTTGTTGCCGGGTCTGTATTGTTAGTTATATTCTGTAATGTTCCATCACTAGTTTTATTTGCGTTTTCCAGTGATGTTTGATTCACGTCAGTGGCGTGAATTCCACTTAAGCTTAAAAAAGCTAAACATAATGTAAATACGAAAACTAGATTTAATTTTCGCGAAATTTTACCGCCTCCATATCAATGCCGCTTTAAAAAGTTCATATTATTGAAAAAAGTTCAACAATAATCATATTGACTAAATAAAGGTCACACTGATATCATCATATCATCTTTGACTTACCATATAAAGATTGTGGTTCAAAATCAAGAAAAGGGCCGTATTTGTGCCTATTAAATCAAATAAGACCCAATTAGAGCTTTTTTTATTGCAATGTAATGGAAAGGACTCTACCATACCCTATTTAAATAAAATCCTCCAAGTAAGAGCTTTTTTTGAGAATAGGTTATTGTTTAAGGCTAAATCTTATACATGTGTCATGGCCTATACTTGCCTCAGTGGAGATTTAGAGGCATGTGTTAAAATAATGCACCATATGCCTTTTTTATTTATTACGATATGTTTTAGTCCTTTTATTTATAAAATAATGGGATTTTAGCCTGATTTGATATTTTTTAATTGTTAGGGATTAACAATATTGACTTCAAAAAAAATTTCAATAATATGAAATAAAAATAGAAAATATTTAATTTTTCTGCATGAATTCTTTTTCAGCCCTTAAAGATAATTTCAGCAGCTTTTTGTCAACTAAAATAAACGAGGATATATAATTCCAGACTACTCCCATGCCCCAGAAGGTTATAGGAAAAATGACCCACAGAAAATTAGGAGTGAATATAAGATTAATAATAGCTGAAACAGCATTTATAGATAAATAAATGGCCAAATGTATGTAGAAACTTCTGGCCCGGTCTGCTTTGGCCACTTTATGTTATGATTCTTGGTATTCTTCTAGAGATATGTTTTTGGACATTATTTTCTCACCAATACAATTTATTATCAAATATCCTTAATATTATTGCTCAATAAATTATTGAAAATAAGAATTAATATCAATTTTAATTCAAAAAAAAATAATAAAAAAATAGTGATTTAAATAATTCTAACTAATATTTTGTCAATATGGTGGCCATCCATATCTACGATTTCAAATTCAATGTTTTCCCACTGGAATATTTCTCCAGTATCTGGTACCTTACCAGTGTAGCTCATTATAAAACCACCAATAGTATTGAAATTACCTTTATTCTCATCAGGAAGCTTTTCAATATTCAACACTTCCTTAAATTCTTCTGCTGATAAATAACCATCTACCAACCACGATCCATCCTTTCTAAGAACGGCTTTAGGTTCGTTTGGTTCATCTAAAGAGGGTATATCTCCAACCAACGCTTCTAATATGTCGTTGAGTGTTATTAAACCTTCTATACTCCCATATTCGTCCACTACCATGGCCATATGCACGTAGTTTTTGTTTTCTTTGAGAAGGTTTAATACATCTAAAATAGGCAGAGTTTCTGGTATAACTAAAGGTTCCTTTAAATTGGACTCAATATTGATTTCTTCTCCATTTAAAATTGATCCTAGAATGTCTTTAGTCTGAACAACACCTAAAAAATTGTTTAATTCATCTTTACCCACTGGAAAAATAGATCGTTCACTACCAATTATCTGTTTTTCAGCTTCTTCTAAGGGATCATCCAGGTCTAACCATATGATCTCTGTTTTGGGTGTCATCAAACTGCCAACTTTTTGCTGGTCCAGTCTAAAAACTCTTTTAATAATATCTTCTTCTTCCTTTTCCACAGTTCCGGCTTTTAGACCTTCCTTAATAAGGAGTTTGATTTCGTCTTCAGTTACTTTATCACTGCTTTCTTTTTTGGATCCAATTAAACGCAATAGTGAATCGGTGGAAAAACTTAAAAGAGAAACCACGGGGCTGGTGATTCGGGATAATATCAGTAATGGTCGGGCTATCTTAACTGAAATCTTTTCAGGATTATTAAGTCCTATCCTCTTTGGAACCAGTTCTCCAACTACCAGTGAGAAGTAAGTAATTATCAAAACCACTACGATTATACTTAATGTGTCACTGTAAGGTGCTAAAAAGCTGAAACCACTCAAATAATTGTTTAAATAAATGGAAATCGTGGCACCACCAAAGGCACCTGCTAAAATTCCTATCAGAGTAATCCCAATTTGAACTGCTGATAAAAATTGGTTGGGAGACTCTAATAATTCTAGGGTGATATCAGCACCTTTATTTCCGTCCTGACTCATTTTTTGCAGTTTAATTTTTCGAGAAGATATAACTGCTATTTCAGACATGGCCAACATACCATTTAATAAAATAAGCATTCCAATAGCAAAAATTTCTAAAAATAGATTACTCATGATTATCCTCTTACTTTAGGTTATTTAAATTATTTATTAATTAAATTTATTAAATTATTTATTTGAATTAATGAAAAATAGTTCTTAATTTTATAATCCTTTTGTTGGTCTTAATTTATTAATTTATCTGATTTCAAGAACTATTCCTCCCATTAAAACTAAGGGGATGTTCAATGTTAATAATCAATGTATCTGAATTTTTTCTCCATTAACATGACTATTCCAAAGGCAATTAATCCCAGTACTAATGAAATAACGATGGAACTGGTTTCACTTAAATCAATCTTTTGATAAGGCAATCTAAGGGTACCCAACATTAACCCCACCAGAAAGGACATGGTAACGTGTTCATGATGTCTAAGTAAATAATCCAGTAATCTTGAAAATGAAAGTATCCCAATCAGGGCTCCGGTCATGAAGGTTACGATTTCTGTAATAGATAAACTGTTCAGGGCGTTGATCATGTACTCGTACTGGTTTAAAAGCAGTAAAAGGAAGGCCCCGGATATTCCAGGTAATATCATAGCACAGATGGCCAGCATACCAGAAAAAAAGATAATAGGTAGGGTGTGATTGGCTGAAATAGGATTCAAGCCTACGAATATAAAGGCGAAAACAAATCCAATAATTCCGAAACTGAGGTTCTTCACTGAGAAACCTTCTATTTCTGAATAAACAATGTAGGCCGAGGCCAGAATTAAACCAGAGAAGAAGGCATAGGTGAAAGCCGCATAATTAGCTAATAAAAAACTCATTAACTGGGACAGGGTTAATACAGCCAATCCTATTCCCATAAGTAAAGGAATAAATAGCTGGAAATCAACTTCTTTTTTTAATATACTCCACGATTCTTTAAATTGGCCTTTTAAAAGTGGTTTTAGAAACTTAAAGTTTATTTTACTGATGGAGTGTACTAAACGCTCGTATATTCCAGTAATAAGGGCTATGGTTCCTCCAGAAACCCCGGGCATGATATCGGCGGTTCCCATGAAGAGACCTCTTAAGAAAATAGATAGGAAATTTTTTAGTTTTCTGTGGTACTCGGTCATTTATAATCTCCAAAATAGTTAATATGAATAAATTAATATTTATTTTTATTTTTTGTAAATTATGATTTATTCTGATTAGATAAATTTGTTTAATATATTTATTGTATGAAAAAAGAAAATATGAATTAATTAATATTTAAAAAAATAAAAAATTTATCCTAGAAATCCTCTTAAATGTGCTGCTTCCAATATGGTTTCACCAATATTTTCTGTTTTATTTGCTTTTAAAGAAGACAAGATAACATCAGTTAACTCTTCATGATTTTCATTTATTTGAATAGTTTCAAGTAAATTTTCAATTAAATCATTTTTTCTAAGAGATTCAGGTAAGAATTCAGTTTTGGGATTAAAAAATTTAAGAGCATCCTTTAAATCATCTTTAAAATTTAAATAAACTTTTTCTATAAATAATAAATCATCATCATCCAGTGCATTCAGTCCCAATATTTCTGGAGGTAATCCTAAAGAATAAAGGGCACAAGTAAATGTTATGACTCTAGGTAATGAAATTCCATCAATATTACGTGCATAACCAAAAAGGCCAATATGTAATTTTCTTTTTCTCCTACTGGGAATATACTTGGCTATTTGATTTATTGCTGGAGCAAGTTTTAGTATTTGTCTTTGATATTCATTACCGTACTTTTCCAATATAGCCAAACATCTTTCCTCGTCAATTTCTGCAGGAATAGTTGTTTTTCTTTCATTTAATAATTTAATAGCTGATATGACCTCTTCCGGAGGATTATCATATTTAAATGAAGATTGAATGGTAAATGTATGGGCGTTGGGATATTCCTTTGAAATCCTCTCTACAGTTTGAGGTCTTAAATTACCCCGGAAGGGCGCTGAACCTATACCAATTATAGGGTATATTTTCACACCAATTTCTGTTTCTAATTTTCCCAGTCTTTGTAGGGCGGTCTTATTTAAAAGAAGTGCACTTATAAATCCATAATTCATGGCCGGGTCAGATCTTGCTAAGAAAACTCTTTGATAGTCTACAGACTTATCCTTTAAATAATCCCGAGTCATATTATGGGCATTAAGCATGTTTTCCATATCTTCAAATAGCGGAATTACATTAATTTTTTCAGGTTTAAATTCACCAATCCATTCGGCTATAGTTATATCTCCTTTTTTGAATGGTTTGGTTTGTTTACCCACAACAAAATCGTGGTAATATCGGTAAATTCTGTCAAGGCAGTCTGAAGAAGCGGTCATGGGTAAAATTACCTCAAATACTGGCACATTATCTTTCCCGTAAAATAGTTTAGCGGCGTCAAATGAACGAGGTATACTTTCCAGGGTTTCCAGCAAAATCTTGGCTTCTGCCTTTTCAACTGTAGGGTTGGGAACTCTCAAGGTTATAAAATCATCTTTACCTAAAATTCTTTCATTAAAAAATGATCCATATTTGGTAAGTAGTTTTTTAATCACATAATTATCTACTTCTTTACCTTCACAATCCCACATTTGTTCGTTGCAGCCTAAATGAGAAAAAACATAGTAGGCTTCTGTTATCTCGTCTTCACCACTCAGTTCAGGATCTGTTGAAAAAAAGGGTGGATTCACATTATCGGGATGTTGAGTACTCATGCATCGTGGTATTTTCATAATTAATCCCCCTTAATTCAGTTATCTTTTGCACTGAAAATTTCTCAGAAATCCATATTCCTACTATTTTATTAGAACCTTTTAATTTTTCAATTCTTTCTACCGCCAACATAAGTTGTTTTTTATGTGTTATATTATCTACTGGATTTCCTAAACAGTCGTAGTGCCCAGCAATAAAAATATATTCAGATTCATGTTTATCTACAGAAATTTCCAATTTATTTATAATATCACTGATATCTGAATTTAAATCTGCCAATACTCCGTCCATCCCGGGTTCGGTTATTAAATCAACGTAATCAACTTCATAATTTTCTTTGATCCATTGAATTACAGGCAACTGTACTCTACCATCCATGCAGTTAAGACATACTGCAAATCTATTTGTCAAAAGGTAGTTCCCCTTTAATATCTTTTAAAATCTCCTTCAAGGACATTACATCTTTGAACCATTCATTCCCAGTTATTTCATTGGTACAGGAACAATAAACCTGTGAAATTAAATACTTCAATTTCGTAGGGAGAGGTTCTGGATTTAGGCTGCAATTATCCTTCCAATTTACTCTATCTTTTTTTTTCGCTTCTTCAGTAGCACACTGCCAGGCGGTATCCCGATAGTAAATCCTTGTGATTTCTTTACTAACTGGTAGGTCATTAAATGTAAAACGGCATTCATCTAAAGTTCCCAACACATCAACTACCATTAATTGACGTTTTGGACCATAACCAAATTCTATTTTCCCATCTTCATTTTTCAGGCCGATTTTTGAAAATTCACGAGATATCATCTTATTAATCATAATCGTACTTTCTTTTAATTCATCAAGCTCCTCATCATTCACACATGCTATTTCTTGAGCTTCAAGAGGTCTTAAATATCGGTCAGTGACTTCTAATTTAGTTGAAAAATCTATAATTGGTTTTTTTAACTTCTGATTGGGAACTGGGGGACTTTTTAATCCTAAATCTTCTGGAATTATTTCACAATCATTCAAACGTTTGAAAACACTGCTGCCTTTCGGTAAAGTGTTTCTATAAATGATTTCCAGGGGTATTAAAAAATTTCCTTTTATATTATGGGAATATATGGAGTAATCATATTCACCATCCTCAATTTTTGGATTGATTACCCGTAAAAGCTGGACTTTCATTACTTTTGACGGATTTTTTAATTCTGAAAGATTTTTTGCATTTCCATCTTCCATTAGACCCATATAATGATTTGGAACTCCTAATTCGTCCAATTTTTCAAAGAAATATGCACCTAGGAGTGCAATTGATTCACCCTTGTTATCTATATGATCGGGCATTCCTCCCCAATCAAAAATTGAGTATCTATCAGAGAAAGTGAATAAACCCTCACCGGGGGTTTCAAAAGTTGGATTCTTTATAATTTTTAAATCTTTAACGCTACCCATCTTTAATTCTCCTATATGCTTAATTAATTCCAAATAAAACCTTAAATGGGATAAGATTTTTTACTTTTAGTATTTAATAATGGAATTGTATTGTTAATGATTAATTGTTATAATTTCATCTATATAATGTTTGTCATGTAACTATATTGCTATATAGCAACATTAAAAGTTAAATAGTATGGAAGCTTAAATTTATTTAGGTGAGGAGTGTTATGCCAAATCAGAAAACATTGAATGTGAGAATTCCCATTGATTTAATGGATGAATTCAAAGAAAAAGCATATAAAAAATATAATTACGAAAAAGGGGCCATAAAAAAAGCTAGCATAGAGGCTTTAAAAGAATGGTGTGAAAAAAATTAGTAATTATTAAAATATTTATAAAACTATTTCTTTAATACTAATTAGTAAATAAATTACTACTTGGTGTCTTCTCCACATTTAACCACCAGTATATTATCGGGACACGCCTCTATGCAGGCTGGCGTAATTTTTTGGGAATCCATACAAAGTGTGCATTTATGAGCAGTAATATCCTTGAGAAAAATCAATTTATCTGGACAAACTTCTACACACATATTACATCCAACACAGAGTTCTTCATCAATCACCGGTACGTTATTTTTAAGAGTGATGGCATTTACTTTGCATGCTTTTTT
>DAWK01000113.1 GCA_002509745.1 Methanobacteriaceae archaeon UBA349
TGTTATCCAGAAAGGCTTAAAAAAATATTAAATTTGGTAGATTATGTGGGAATTGATGTAAAATCACCATTTGATAAATATGAAAAAATTGTAGGGTCCGATATTGGAGATAATGTTGAAAAATCTCTAGAAGTAGTTTTAAATTCAGATTCAACATTTTTAGAATGTAAAACTACTTATGTACCTGGCCTTATTTCATTTGAAGATATAAAACAGATTTCAAGAGAGATAGAATGTGATTTATATACCATTCAGCAATTTAGAAATAGAGTTGTACTTGATCCAGAATTAGAAAATACGCCCAGCCCCTCTCCTCAAGAACTTAGAAAAATGGCAGAAAGCATAAAACCTGTTTTAAAGAAAGTAAAAATCAAAACTGCCGAATTTGGGGAAGAAATAATATAAAATATATTAGAAAATATTTTAATAAAAATATTTTAATATCTAGTCTATTAACTAAATCTATCAACCAACCTAAATTAAATTAAATTCATTATAAATCAACAAAAAATCATCATTTAGCTGCTAGGAGGAAACAATTGCCAATTTTATCATTTGGAAGCCGCAATATCGATCTTATAACTGGTAAAAAAACCATGACCATTCGTAAGTTATGGAAAAAACCTCTTAAAGTAGGTGACAGACTGCATTGCTACTGGAATTTAGTTTCAAAGGAGCGAAACAAAATTTTTGAGGCAGAAGTAGTGGATGTTGAAGTTTTAAAATTTGAAAATCTGATTAAAAACGACAAATTAGCACAAGAAGAAGGTTTTAAGAACGCATCTGACTTGGCCAGTGAATTTAAAAAGATGTACTTAGATGAAATAAAGAAAGATACATTATTCCAAGTCATAAGATTTAAGAAACTTCCTATTAAAGACTGGGAAGGTGAAAAAATTGATGAAAAGGCAATGATAACTCAAAGGGCAGATATATTATTTGATTCTGGAAAATATGATAAATCTGCTATGTGTTATACTGCTGCTCTAAAATTCGATCCCAGCGATATTTACATTTTAAATAAAAAGGGAGACAACCTTACCCGGCTCGGGAAATTTGATGAAGCATTAAATTGTTATAATAAGGCTTTGAAAATAGAACCTGAAAATGAATACATACTAAATAATAAAGCCATAACTCTTTTGAATTCAGGCCATCCTTATGACGCCCTGAAATGCAGTGATAAAGCCGTGCAAATCGATCCTAAAAACGCAGTAATACTCTATTGGAGAGGATTTATACTAGAAATGCTGGGGAAAACTTATGAAGCCCTAGAAACATATAATAACGTTCTAAAAATTGATTCAGACAATCCTGAAGTTTGGAATGCTCGTGGAAATCTTTTAACCGATATGGGAGAAACTGAAAAGGCGCTTGAAGCATATGATAAAGCATTAGAACTGGTTTTAGAGGATGAACCTACTGCAACTGCATGGAATAGAAAAGGAAATGCTCTTTTGGAGTTGGGACGATTTAAAGAAGCATTGAACTGTTATGAAGAAGCATTGAAATTAGATAAGAAAAATGATGCAATATGGGGCAATAAAGGTGTGGTTTTAATGGAATTAAGCCGTTTTCAGGAAGCTGTAGATGCATTTAATAAATCTTTACTCATAAATTCTCAAAATGACGATGCTAGAGTGTTACGTGATGAATGTCTTGAAAACCTTTAAACATATTTTTCTATCAAACCCATGCGCCAATAATTCTCCTTTAAAAATTAAATAAGATGCAATTAATCTTATTTCAAAATTTTTAAAGAAAAATAAGAGTTATTAATAAACACCCCCCACATAAAAGTGCCCATTAATTAGTTTAAGATATTTTAGCACCTCAAAATTTCATACATGCTTGTTAAATTTTTGGTTTAACATATTACTAATCAATCATAAAGTATTTAATATTTGAATCATTATTCTATATTTTTACAGACTATAATCCAGTTTTTCAGAGATTTTACCTTTTTAGCATCGAATATTTAACTCAATTCTCCAATGGAAATACTGAAAGTCTTTTTTAATATTTTTATCGCTTAAAGAAGATTTAATTATCTTTAAAGGCTATTTTAAATGATTTAAAAATTAAAAACATTTAAATAGTGAATTCACTACACATAGGTATACTGAAACAAATTAGTAGTGTATTCCACTTGGAAAAATTTGTTTAGGCTATTTTCTAAGATAATTTATTTATTAAAACTAATTCTAAAAGTTTTTGAATCTAAAATTTTTGAATATATAAAAATTTCAATACTTGAGTGATATTTTATGGAAAAAAATATTGAGCCGCCCACGCGGCTTTTATTATATTCGGCTATTCTACTATTTTGCGCTCTTATTTTTTCTAGCGCATCTTTTGCAGTCGACAACACAAAGGAAGTTAAAAACCAAAAAGATATCATATCCGGATGGTTTAAACCATCTGGCCCTGGATCAAGCCATTATGAATATAAATGGCATTATAAATATTGGGTAAATGAATGCCCCGTCTGTCATACCCATACTATGGCTTATAACCCTAAAGGAGTTGCTGAAGCAGAATTAACCTGTTTGAAATGTTCTGCTGATTTTGATGGGGTTACGGGCATAGAAAAACAGTACAATCCTCGATGGAGATTAACTCCTGCTTCCCAACCAAAAGAAGAAAAAACAGTTGTGGAAGCTGCAGAGATAGTGACTCTGGCCAAAATTTCCCGACCCACCTTGCTATTAAATAAATGGCAAATTTGGAAATACAACCACTCAATTCCAATCCCTGGAGGATCTTAAATCTGTTAAATGGTGCAATTCACCATTTATTAATTTTAAATTAATTCCATTATTTAATTATTATTAAATTTTATTTATTTTGTTTTATTTTATTAAAAAGAGTTTTTTATACAAATTTATCGCTTAATTAACCAAAAAAAGCATTTATTATATTAAATAATATCTTAATTTAGACCATAGTATTTATTACTCTAAATTAAAAATAATATAATAAATCCTGGGTTTAATATGATTATTTTAGTAAACCAATGCAGATCTTTAAAACTTCAGCCATGAAAGAAGAAAATTTCAGTGCAGAGCTGCTTCCAGCAGTTTATAATATTTTGAATCCCTTGCAAGATAGGGGAATGGTCCCACTGGTATTTAGATTCCACTTAGGCGGCCTTATAAATGAAGATGAAGATGATGTGTTGCTAGATATAGAAGAAATTCTAATTAATAGTGGATGGATAATTCAGGACCCCAGAAGCAGACTTTTAATGGTTAGTGACAAATTGAGGGAATTTATTGAAGAATAAAGTAAAAAAAGCCATTTATTTTTCTAAAAATAGGATCAATCTGCCTCCAGGATGGTTTTTCTGGAAAATCAACAACAATTGGGCCGTTTATTACCAGTGTGATCTTAAAAAATCCTGAAGAAAAATTAATATATTGGGAATCTAGAGAAGCCCGTAAACATCATTTCACTCTGGATAAAAGCTCAGGATAAACTTGGTGGGCACCAGGTGCTATTGGATGGTGGATAGGAATTTTATTTGCCATGGGAGCATTATTTTTTGGATTAGGTTCATTTCCACCATATCATTCCATGGTTGGTAATTTTTATAATGGTTTAACCTTTTTATAGGGTCTCTCTTTTTCACCATTGCCACATTTTTACAGTATTTAGAAATAATTAATAGTCCACACCAGCCTCCCGGGCAAAAATTGAAAGAAAAGTTTCATTTACTGTCTTTAGAACCACGGCGTATAGACTGGTGGTCCAGTGTAGTACAGTTCGTAGGAACACTATTTTTTAATATGAATACCTTAAAATCAATGCACCAATCTCTTTCCATGTCCCAAATAGACCATCTGGTCTGGTATCCCGATATTTTCGGCTCCATTTGCTTTTTAATAGCCAGTGGCCTGGTATGGATAGAAGTAGGACATTCATTACTTTCCTGGAACCCCCAGAGTATTTCCTGGAGAATTGCATTTTTAAATCTTTTAGGTTCGATTGCCTTTGGTGTTTCTGCAATTTCAGCTTATGTCATGCCGGCCACGGGACTCCCTAAAAATGAATTTCTAGTAGCCACCGGAACATTTGTAGGGGCGGTGTGTTTTTCATTGCGGAGGTATTATTACTTCCAGAGAGAACCGATGAAAATGAAATGGTGCCATTAAACCATGAAGCAAGTCTTAAATCATGAAATAGATTGTTCAAGTAAAAATAAATAGCAAGTCAATAAAATCAATTATAAACTAAAAATAAGAAAAATAAAAAAGAATAATATAATTATAAAATTTTTTCAAAAAATAACAGGTTTAAAAATCCTATATTAACATCATATTAATATAATAGAGTTGGATTCTCCCTTTCTTTATGGTTACTAATTTTTTGTTTTTCCAAATACTCATAGGCCTCCATTATATCATCTAAAAGAGAATCGACCATGTCTCTACCAAAGTTTTCTTTTATGACCATTCTCAGTACGGCCACATCCTGTGCATTTTCAGGTAAGGTATAAGCCGGAATTATCCAACCTTTCTCCCTTAATTTTTCTGAAAGTTGAAAAACCGTGAAATCTGCATCTTTAAGGCCAACAGCCACTAGTGGAAACATAACTTCTTTGTTAATAATTTCAAATTTGCCTGATTTCTCTAATTTTCCGGCCAGATGCTTGCAGTTTTGAAGCATGTTTTCCATTATATCTTTATATCCGCTTTTGCCCAGCCTAAGGAAATTATAGTATTGGGCCACAATGGTGCTGCTTCCTTTGGAAAAATTGAGAGAATAATTAGGCATGAGTCCCCCCAAATAGTTTACCTTGAAAATTAGCTCTTCTGGGAGATCAGTTTTATCTTTAAATACTAACCAACCTACTCCAGGATATACCAGACCATATTTATGGCCTGAAACATTTATAGAGCGTACTTGTTCCAAGCGAAAATCCCATGAAAGATCAGGGTAAATAAAAGGAGCTATAAATCCTCCACTGGCACCATCAACATGTATGGGTATGTCCCATCTTTTTTTTTCTTTTATATCCATTAAAAGGTCATTAATTTCATTAATAGGATCCATTTGGCCAGTGAATGTTGTTCCAATTACCGTACCCACACATATGGTATTTTCATCTATTTGTTTGGCTACTTCTTCGGCCGTTACAATATATGTATCCTTTGCCAAAGGAATTAAACGAAGCTCCACGTCGAAATACAGTGCAAATTTTTCCCAAACAGTGTGTACATCCGCCCCCATTACAATATTTGGCTTATCAAAGGGTTTTCCTTCCGCTTTTCTGCGATTTTTCCAGGTCCATTTGTGGGCCAGAAGACCCAGCATAATGGCCTCAGAGGAGCCTATGGCACTGGTACCAATAGATTTACATTCATAAGGTGCGTTAAAAAGCCGAGCCAGCATATTAATAACCCTATCTTGGATTTTAGAAGTTTGAGGGTATTCATCATTATCAATAAAGTTTTTTCCCATACTTTCCATTATTAATTTGTCTGCCTCGGGTTCCATCCAGGTAGTGACGAAACTGGCCAAATTGAGGGCTGGATTACCATCTAAATTTAATTCTTCATGTATTAATTGGTATGCTGCACGGGGAGGCATTCCTTCTTCACTAATTTCATATTTAGGTATGGATTCCGAAAAATAACGGCTCCCAAAAGTACTAGCTACTTCTCTCTCAGATTTCTTCATCTTTTTAAGATTTTTTTTCTTAGATAACACTAAATTCACCCGCCGGTAATAGGAACTTAATTTAATCCCATTTAATAAAAAATAAAAGAATTAATTGCCCTATTTTCATAATAAGCATATATAATCATTAGTATACAACAATATAATTTATAATGAAACTTGTTTATTAAATTTCTCTTAGAATATCTTAAATTGATTAAGATCTAAATAAAATAACAGGAAAAAATTTAAATATATTTAATTATAATTCCCTATTCTCAATTAATCCTGCGAATTTTATAATCCCATTTAGAGGAAATATAAATGGATAAAAAAAATAAAACAGACTTAAACGTCACTGAAAAGCAGCATAAAGGTAAAAAATTCAATCATGAACTTTTAGAATTCATGGCGGGTTTAGGTAAGTCCCTTACTTCTGCAGGAATATCTGTTACGGCTGTTCAATCAATTTTATATGATATAGCTAAAGCTTATGAAGTTAAGGCGGAAATACTTATTTTCACCACTTTTCTAATAATAAAACTGGGAGATGAAGAATCACCTCCTTTAACCACCGTAAACCAAATATCCGGCCTTTCTCACCTAAATCAAGTTTCAGAACTTTATGAATTAATATACTTAGCAGAAAAGGCAGAAATAACGCCAAAAGAAGGACAAGAACGTCTTAAAAAAATAACATGTCAAAAACACCGTTTCGGAGTTTTAGGGATAATATTCGGATATATCTTGTTTGCCTTGGGATTAGGAATGTTGTTACAACCTACCCCTCAACAATTACTTATTTCTGGACTATTAGGAGGAATAGTAAGTTTATTACTAATTTTAAGTGAAAATAAACCTCGATTAACACTTATTTTACCTGTACTAGCAGCATTCATAGTATCCAGCATATTATTTTGGGGAGTAAAAGAAGGACTAATTTTAGTAGGGTCTTTCACCATCTTAGTTCCAGCTCTGGCCTATTTCTTACCAGGGGCCACCCTCACCACAGGTATGTTTGAGCTGGCCTCTGGAGACATGATTTCTGGAGCAAGTAGAACTATATACGGTGTTACTATCTTGTTTTTACTATTATTTGGTGTTTTAATTGGTGTTCAGATTACTGGATTGTCTCAACATGATCTAATTGTAAATTCAATTCCCATCAGCACTTTTGGATGGGTTCCATTAATTGGTATCCTTTTATTTGCTATGGGAATGTTTTTATTCATGTCAATGCGAACCAAAGACTTGCCCTGGGTTATATTGGTCCTTTACATCGCTTTTTTTGGTCAGCAAGTTGGAAACTATTTTATTGGGAGTTTTTTCGGTGCATTTTTAGGTTCTCTCTTTATGACAGTGAGCGGCACCCTAATCGGCCGTTCACCCAAAAGAACACCCAGTTTTGTATCCACCATATCTGCTTTTTGGTTCCTAGTTCCAGGATCTCTAGGATTCATTGGCCTGGCCACATTAATCGGGCAAAATTATTTTACAGCCGTAAATAATTTGATTTTACTTATTATGACTGTAGTGGCCATATCATTGGGCCTTTTGATAGGTGCAGCCATTGCTGAGCCATTAAGATTACAGAAAATAAGGTCGAAATTGTATAAAGATAGCAAATAATGGAAAAATGGGAAAATAATTAATTTAAATAATTGATTTAATTGTAGTTGATTTGATTGTAAATTAATTTAATTTAAGTTATCCTATAATCAAATGGAGGCCATTCCACCATAGATAAACCGCAAATACCAATAGCAGGACACCCATACATCGCATGATGTAAATATAGGATTTTCCCGTTAGAAAATCTCTTGATTTACCAACTAAAACTGCTAACAATATTTTAGAGCCTATCAGAAATACATAGAATCCAAAAAAGAACCATATCGGAGAATAAGGATTTACTTGATAAGCCGCGATGGTAATTGGGCCCCCTACAGTTATCCAAAAGATATAGGGATTGGGACTTAGAAAATTCACAGCGGCCCCTTTCAAAAAAGATCTAGGTTCTTCCATATCAAAGTTTTCTTCAATTCCATGGGTTTTAAAGCTTTCATATGCCAAATAAACCAGATAAAATCCACCAATTATAGATATTAATCCTAAAATACTACTATTTTGAGATAAATAAGACAATAATAGTAAGGTAACAATTATAATTGGTATGTCCGTTATTATTGGTGCACAGGCCACTTTTATGCCTTCCCGGTAACCGTGTTTCAGGGTTTGAGATATTATTAACACCATTAGGGGGCCTGGAGAGAATCCAGCTGAAAATCCAAGGGATATCCCGGCAATTAAGAGTCCAATCATTAATACACCTTAATTATTTGAAAAATTGAATAATAGTTTAAATTAAAAAAATAATGAAAATAACTTTATCTGCTATAAATCCTAAGCTAAATAATTAATAATAGATTTTAATGTTTATTTTATAAAATAAATACATGCATAATATAGAATACGTAATAGATGTTTCTATTTTTAAATATTATCTTTTGTCTGCTTAAGAGCAAGTTCAACAACATCTTTTAATTCTATGTTTTCAAATGGTTTAAGTACGTACCCAAGAGGTTTTGTAGCTAAGGCACGTTCTTGAGTAGCATTTTCAGAATTAGCAGTCAAATATATAAACGGAATATCCGATTTACGGAGCTCTTCCGCCGCAGTAATTCCATCAATATCTCCTTTTAATATAATATCCATTAAAACCAAATCTGGAAGCAGTTCTAATGATTTTTCAATTGCTTCCTCACCTCTACAAGCAATATAAACCACTTCATGGCCCAAGGCCTCCAGGGTGTATTTTAAGTCCATGGCACCTATGCCTTCATCTTCTACAATAAGAATTCTTGCCAAATTAGTATCTCCACATTATTAATTCAATATTCAGTATTGCTTTTTTTATAATATAAATTAGTACATTTTAAAGGCTTTTAAATTTTATATTTAGAATAAATTTTAATTTCCAGGCCAATTTTAGAAAAATTAATTTAATACATCCTACAAAAATAAAAAATAGTATAAAATAGAGGGGTATTAAGATGAATGACACTATGAATGGATTATTATTGATGGTATTAGGTGTATTGTTAGCTATTTTATATTTTGCACTGCCGCCACAGTGGTTTGTGTATGCCTACTGGGCAGCTATACTAATATTCGTGCTTTATGGGTTCTATATGTTCCGAAAAAGATAATATTTCCTAAAATTTTTTATTTTTATTTTCTCTGTCCGATTCAGTCTTCCATAAATAATTGCCAGATTTCTATTTTTACTATTTCATTTAAATAGTACAATTATATTAACTAAAACCTCCACATTAATATTAAATAAAGCTTGTAAATAGGAGGAAATAGATATGGCAGAGGGAAATAATGTTTTGTTAGGGATTTTGGCTATAATTTTAGGTATTTTACTTATGGCATTCCCATTATTAGGAGTTTTTACCGCCAGTATCATTACTGGACTGGGAATAATATTCATTGGTATATGGTTGATTGCACACAGTTTTGGAACCTGGGAAGCCAGTAAAGCCATCAGTATTGTATCTTTAATACTGGGTATTATTGGCATAGTTGTGGGAATAGGTTTATTTGGAAAAATAGTGGCCTTCAGCATATTTGCCAGTATGATAATTTACTTAGGTGGATTTTTCCTAATAATCACTGGAATAATAGCTTTCTTCAGCGGTGCCGGCTCTTCTCCAAAATTAAGGGGCCTGAGCGGAATAATATTAGGTATTTTATACATCATAATAGGATTATATGCTCTTGATCCGTTCTATTTAGGTGCTTTAATCGGAATCTTCCTATTATTAGAAGGAATATTCATGATATTCTTACCTAAAGCTGAATAAACAAAAATAAAAACTATTAATATTTTTTTTATTTTATTTTAAAATATTTTATTTTTAAAAAAAATTATGAATTTATCTTTTTTAGTCTTTTTCTTTAATTAATTAGATTTGCTGACACTGTGGACAGATATAAGAAGATTTAATTAATTACAACTGCTGGCACTGTGGACAGATATAAGATGATGTGCTTCCTGTTTTAATTTTTTCTATGATAGTTCCACATACTGGACATGGCTTTTCTCATTGTAGGCCACTAAAAAATAGTCCCGGGTAAATCCCCATTCTTTAGCGTGAAAATCTTTTTCATAATAAAGTCCGCCTTTATCCAGTGCATCACTCAAGTTTTCAATCATTATTTCATAAAAATTTTCAATTTGAGCATCTTCTAATTCATTGGCCAGTTTTTGAGGGTGAATTTTAGCTTTAAATAATATATCGTGAATGTAAACGTTCCCAATTCCCCCAATTTTCCTTTGGTTTAAAATCAGGTTTTTGATTTGTGAACGGCCTTTAATAAGCTTTTTAAAGTGTTCTAAAGTAAAATTAGAATCCAAAGGAGATATGGCAATGTCTTTGGTGGCCTTATGTTGATTAAGTTCATTATTGGAAACTAGCTCAGAACGTCCAATCCACCAGAACCTGCATGAGAACCCTGTTTCATCAGTGAACGAGAAGCGGATTTGATAGTCTTCTGGCCATTCTTGGCCTTTTGAGTGATAAAATAAATCAGTTCCCATTCCCAGGTTTAATAGAAGATGATAATCATCAGATAACTTTATAAAAATCCATTTTCCTTTGTTATAAACATTTGAAACCTTTTTGCCCTGAATTAATTCTGCAAATTCACTAGGCCCCATATTTAGAATCTTTTCCTGAACAATATCTGCGGAAGCAAATTCCTTATCTTTCAATTCTTCGTTCATTTGACGAGAAAAAATAATTATCTCAGGTAGTTCTGCCATTTATGAAGTTCCTTTCAATTATACTGCTATCTATGATACTGTTTTGTACTATTCAAATATTCTCATTTTCATCAATGACTTTCTGCACCAGAGCCGAATCTACATAGGCCCTAACTTCTACAATAATATCATTTTCAAATCGTGTGATCCAGCAGTAAGTATTGTTGAATGGTTTTCCATTTAGAGCCGTAGATAAGGATTCCATTTCCACAATAGCCACATCAACGTCTATATAAATATTTTTAACTTCTAGAATAACTCCTTCTTTTAATATTTTGTTTAATCGGCCAAATGTGTGCAAAATAAAGTCATCTTTACTGTGATAAGTCCCGGCCAAAGGATGATTTCCCATTACCGTCCATTTAACATCAGGGGCCACTTGTTGGAAAAAAAGTTCATTTTGGCCTGTTTTAAGGTGGTTAAATAAGTTTTTCACTTTTTCATGAGTTAAAGACATTTTATAGCTCCTTTAATTGGATAAAATCTAATTATTTTAATGGATTAAATATCTAATAAATATTATTAATTCCATTAATATAGAAATATTTTGATATAATTTAACTAACGAACGGTAGGAGATCAAGCGAAACACTTTAAAACCCCTTAAAAATAGATAAAAATTTAAATTATGAGTTTTATTAGTATTATAACCTTTTTTTGTACCCTAATTCATTAAATATAAGTTTAAATTCAGTTTCTTGACTTTTATCAAGATGTATATCACCTTCTAATTGTCCAACCAAACTGTGAACAATTTGTAAGCCCAGTGCATCCGGGTTTTTAAAGTCCAGATCATCAGGCCATCCCACACCATTATCACTAACTGTTAACTCATATTTATCATGGAATTTTTTGAGAGAAACCCGAATTTCACCCTCTCTTCCTTCTGGAAATGCGTGTTTAAGGCTGTTAGAAACTAACTCACTTATTAAAAGCCCACAGGGAACCGCAGTTTCCATATTCAATGTTATATCATCAATATCCAAGATAGGGTTAATTAGTCCAATCTTTACAGCATATGAATAAAATAATTCCTTAACCAGGCTTTCAACATAATCCGCCATTTCAATATGAGATAAATCTCGAGACCGATATAGCTTTTCATGAATCATGGCCATGGATTTAACCCTGTTCTGGCTTTCAACCAGAACTTCATTTGCTAATTCATCCTCCACACACTGTTTCTGCAAGTTAAGGAGACTGGATATAATTTGCATATTATTCTTCACCCGGTGGTGTATCTCCCTTAATAAAACCTCTTTCTCTTCAAGTGAAGATTTAAGCTCTTTTTCAGCTCTTTTAATCTCGGTTATATCCTCTGAAATTCCCAGAAGATATTGGGGATTACCTTCGTTGTCGAACATAGGAATTTTCTTAGTGTGTAATAGCCTCGGACCTAATTCTCGAGTTTCAATGGTTTCTTCAGGAATATCTAACAATTCTCTACTTTGGAGAACTTCCCTATCTTTTTGGGTGAAAAAGTCCGCTTCATTTTTCGGGAAGAAATTATAGTCAGTTTTACCAACCAATTCATTAATTGGATGTCCAAAATAGAGCTCACCTGCTTTATTAACTCTTTTAAAACTAAGATCTTCAGCATTTTTTACAAAAATCATGTTTGGGATGTTTTCTATAATATTTTCTAAGAATTCTTCACTCTCTCTTAAGGCAATTTCAGCTTGTTCTTTTTCAACGATTGTCCTAGCCAGCATCAGATTACTGTAGCTTAGTCTGGATATAAATTCTGTAAATCTGGCCAGATATTTCATTGTTTTCTCTACCTTGTCTCTACTGACCCTTGGAACTCGCCGGAGAGCATCCAAATATTCCTCCCGGTTAAAACCATACTTATCTGCTCTTTCGATAAAAAATGATTCATCAACATCTTCATCTTCGAATAATAATTGTCCGGTGTAAATATTAGCTACCAGTTTATCAGCGATGAATAATGGAGTGAAAACATCATAAAGACCATTATCACATTTATACGCCCTATATTCTCCGGGTTTAAGATTTTTTGCCACTAAAATATCTTTTTCATCAGTTTGAATGCAAACACGTTTAGTTTCAGGATTAACGCGGTGAAAATATGTGCATATATCCTGCCAACCAGTTGCCGTCAGAACATTTCCTTTAGTATCTTTAATCGCTGTAGCCATGCCTGTTAATTCTGTGAAATAATCCATTAAGTATTGTATCGTGGGGGCATCGATGATGTTGGAAAGTTCTTCATCAACAATATTAACATCTGGAGAAAGAACAGCATCCAATTTCAAACGTAATTTTTCCTCGCTTTCTCGCAATGCTTCCTCAGCGCGTTTATGTCCTTCAATTTCCTCTTTCAGTTTATGATTAGATTCATCCAGTTGTTTGGTACGTTTCTCAACCTGGATTTCTAAATCCTCATGAGCTTTCCTTAAAGCGTTTTCAGCCTTTTTACGTTCAGTGATATCTCGACAACTGTAAAGATACCTTCCATCATCAATATATACCTTCTTTACATTCACCAGTAAATTGTGGATATTCCCTGACTTATCAATAATATCATGCTCAACATTTCTAATTTCCCCCAAATGTTCTAATTCATCAACAACAAAAAATTCATCTGCTCCTAAAAGTTTCGAAATTTTACCCATTTTTTCGACTTCTTGAAAAGAATAACCAAAAATCACGTCTACATTAGGGCAAATAAAAGTAAATACACCAGTATTATCTGTAATAAAAACTGCGTCAGAGATACTACTAAGGGTGAGGCGGTTAAGTTTTTCGCTTTCCCGTAACTCCTTTAATTCCTGGAGAAGTTCTTCTTTGGTTCTACTCTCATAATGCATTCAAAAATTCCCCCTAATTTTCCCGCTCAATCCGATCTATGCCTCATGAAATCAACCACACTCATTAATAAGGCACATCATCATAATTCTAGTTCTTTAAATTTAATGGTAAATCCCGTGCCATGACTCCTGTCAAGCTCGATGTTACCATCGATTTGACCCACCAGATTATTCACCAATTGCAAGCCCAATGATTCTGTATTCCTAAAATCAATATCTTCCGAGAATCCCACACCAGTATCACAAACCTTCAACACATACTCATCATCAATTTCATGAAAGTCAATATTTATTTCACCCTTTTTACCTGGTGGAAAGGCGTGTTTAACACAATTTGACACCAGCTCATTAACAATCAGCCCCAGTGGAACAGTGGTGTTAATGTCTAGCATTAAACTATCAACGTTGAAATTTAGTGTCACAATAGCTGGATTAGCTACGTATGTGTGATAAAGGTCTGTGGCCAGGCTGCGAATGTAATCACCAAAATCAATCCTCTTCAAATCCGTAGATCCGTACAATCTCTCATGAATAAGTGCCATGGACTTAGCACGGTTCTGACTTTCTCTGAAAATATCAAGTACCTCTTTATCTTTAATAAAGGTAGATTGTAAGTTCAGGAGACTGGATATGACCATTAAATTGTTTTTTACCCGGTGGTGGATCTCTTTAACGAGCATTTCCTTTTCCTTTACTGATTTTTTTAGAGCCTCTTCCGCCATTTTACGTTGTGTTATGTCTCGGAAAACAACTTGTACTGCGGGGTTTCCTTTATATTTGAAGGATGTGGCTACTACTTCCACATCTATAGGTGTAGCATCCAATTTCAACCATTTTTCTTCCATCAGAGGTACGGTTCCACCTTCAGTGTACATTCTCATAGTTCTTTTAGCCACGGCTTCCCGGAAATCAGGATGGACAAATTCTATTAAAGATTTTCCTCGGAAGTCTTCAATCTTGCCCCCCATTACTTCCATGGCTGCAGAATTACCATCCATAATCATTCCCCCAGCATGTATCACCCAGGCATCGAAAGATTCTCTTAATAATCTGCGTGTTCTTTCTTCACTTTCTAAAATTCTTTCTTCAGTTTTTTTCCTATCACTTATGTCTAAAAGTGATGCTAAACTCATTTTAGTCTCAGGGAATACGGCTACGGTTGCAAGAACTGTTTTAATATTATTTTTGGCATCAACAAATCTAAATTCATAATGTTCTGGAGCAAGTTCAGGGTTATCTCGACGGATACTGTGATATTCCCTCATTCTTTCCAGATCATCCTTATAAACCATGTCTGTCCATCTTTTTTTATTCTCAATTTCATCTTTAGAAAGGGCAGAAAGCTTTTCAAATTCTGAATTAACCAGCGATAATATTTTGTCTTCCCCAATAATTGCCATAGCTGTTCCAGTGTGTTCAAAAATAGTGCTATACCTTGTTTCGGATTCTTTCAAGGCTTTTTCAGCATCCTTTGTTTCAGTTATGTCTAGAACAATGCCTTGGTAATGAGTTATTTCCCCTTTCTCATTGCGTCTGATCCAGGTACGGTCATCTGTCCAGCGAACAGTCCCATCTTTAGTAATAATCCTGTACCCCTGTCTGAAACTTTGACGTTCCTCTTCCCGACTGTAATAATCCACTTCGCCTGCTATTCGGGATAGGTCATCTGGATGGATTATGTCAGCATAAGGTACACGGCCAGAGTAGAAGTCTTCAGGAGAATAACCAAATTGGACGATGTTTCGAGTTACAAATTCAACGGGCCATCCTTCACTAGCTCGCCAGAGAAACACAATTACAGGAGTATGATTTATAATATGCTCCAATCCACTATATCGTTCAATCGATTCTGTTAAACTTTTCTCTCTTTTTTCGTGTTGTTTTTCGGATTTTTCCAGCTCAGAAATCCGTTGCTTCATCTCATTTAATTCTAAGATGAGATTTTCCAGGGTTCTTTTTTTATCTCCTGACATCCAAATACCACATTTAATATGTTCATCATCATATTTGGATTTTAGGCTATGCGAACGAACGTTAGTTTTATATAGTATGATGTGTAAGTTGTACCTATGAAGCGAACGAACGTTAGTTATAAAATGGCAATTATAGTGGAAACTATGTACAAAACTGTACATTTTCAGGTTAAGTTAACCACATGGCCTAATAACGAACGTTAGTTTTATATACTACTTTCACTAACCCAATTATACAAACGAGTGTTAGTTAGTAAATAATTTACAGGTGAAAATTATGACATCACAAAAATCAAGCAAACCAACCAAGGAGAAAATATTCGATGTTTCCATTGATTTTTTCTCAGAAAAAGGATTCGACGCCGTCTCAATAAGGGAAATAGGCCGAGGAGTGGGAATAAGGGAAAGCTCCATTTACAACCACTACTCCAGCAAAGAAGCTATCTTAGATTCTATACTTGATTATTTTATAAAAGAAATGGAACAAACCGGATTTCCTGAAGAAGAAATGGATAAACTCCTGGAAGAAAGTCCAGAAATGTTCTACCATGCCGGGTCCAAGATGTTTGAAGAACGCATGCATAATCCTAAAATGATTAAAATATGGAGATTATTACTAATTGAAATGTATCATAATCCCAAAATCAAAGAATTCTTTTTAAAAGAATTAATAGAAACGCCGATCCGGGCCTGGACCCAGATATTCACAGCAATGATAGAAAAAAAGATCATAAAACCAGTAGATCCTGCAAGATTGGCCCGAGAATATTTTAGCTATGCCATCTACCTCTTAATTGAAAATTTCGTGCTGAAGTATCCTGATGAACCAGAGAAGTTCCTGCGCGAAATGTTCGATGATATGGAAGAACACATGCAATTCATTCTAAACAGTGTTAAAATCGAATAAAGGTGATAGAATCTGGAGAAAATATTAATCTGTGAATAGATTAGTTTGAATAAGCATTGTGAATTAATATGGTGTCAAAAATGATATTAGATAAAATAGATAATTTAAAATCAAAATATGCAGATTATCGACTTAATAAAATAAATAAATTGGAAATGAGATTAAATAAAGTTCCTGGAGCAGTTTCAGCTTCCAGTAATTCACCTGAAAAGAAAATGCCTGACAAGCTCAAAATTACATTAAAAACTCTCCCTAAACAACTTTCAATTGCTAAAAACATGGAAAAAACCATTAAATCATTAGATGAAAATCCGGAAAATCCCAGAATGCACATGGATTCAGAATTTAAGGATGGATTTGAAAATTATGCAAGTTCACTGGGAATAAATAAAATTGGATATGTGGATGTTCCTTCTGATTTAATATTCCAAGATAGATCCATTTTATTTAAAAAAGCCATTGTATTGACCATGAAAATGGATGAAGATGCCGTAAATATGGCCCCCAGCCCACAAACCCAGGCAGATGGAATCGTAACCTATGAGGAATTAGGTAAAAAAACCAACCTCCTGGCCCAGTATCTGCGAAAAAATGGTTTTTCATCACACCCCAGTCATCCAGCAGGAGGATTAGTAGTATACACCAAATTAGCAAAAGAAGCTGGCTGGGAAATATTGGAAGACATGGATTATTAATAACTCCCGAATTAGGGCCTAGACAAAGAATATCCGCCCTGTTTACAAGTGCAGAAAACCTACCAGACACTTCATCTGATGCCCATCTGTGGATTAGTGAATTTTGTGCGAGTTGTGGTAAGTGCATAAAAAAATGTCCTGGGCAAGCTATTGTAGAAAAAAATACTCCTCAAGGATTAAAAACAAAAATAATTACTGATTTATGTCATGGATGCACCATCTGTATGAAAGAATGTAGTTTTAACCGATTAGGATATCAAAAAATAGAAAATAATTTCCATTCCTAAATTTATAAAATATTTTAATTAAATTCACAATTAGTGTATTTTTTTACACTTGAAGTGCATGTCTAAATTTGAATAAAAATTTAGTCCCAGATAATAGCCATAATCAAATTTAAAAAATTTATTATTAAACATGATTAATACTAAACAGTGATTCACATGAAAATGAAAGTATTAGCAATAATGGGGAGTCCTAGAAAAAGAGGAAATACCTATCAGGCCACTCAAGAACTGGAAAAAGAAATGCGGAAACTGGGTGATGTTAAATTTGAATATCTCTTTTTGCAGGATGCCCATCTGGAAATGTGTAGAGGTTGTTTTAACTGCTTGAGTCGCGGAGAAGAGTTTTGTTCCTTAAAAGATGACCGCGAAGATATTGAAAAGAGAATTTTAGAAGCGGATGGGGTGATATTTGCATCACCAGTGTACTGTCAAATGGTTAGCGGCTTAATGAAAAATTTTATTGACCGATTTGCTTATATTTTTCACCGACCGGTTTTTTTCAAACAAAGAGCCCTGGCAATTTGCACCACCGCAGGTTCAGGTGCTAATGAAACTCTAAAATATCTGGAAACACTACATATATGGGGTTTTGGTAAAATGAATAAATTAGGAATCATTATTCCGCCATGGCCCATGAGTGAAGCTTTGAAAAAGAAAAATCAACGAAATATTGAAAAATCAGCTCATGAATTTTATAAAAGCCTTGAAAAAGGTGGTATGGCCCGCCCTACATTTAACGAGTACGTTCATTTCCGTTTCATGAAATTTACATCTAGTATGGGAGAATACTTCCCCGCAGATCATGAATTTTACCAAGATAAAGATAGTTATTTTTATCCACTTAAAATAAGTCCTTTTAAAAGAATTGGCGTCACTATAATGATGAAAATAGTTTTATTTTTAATGAGAGATATGGGGCCTGCTGAAAATTGAGAATTAATGACATTAAGGAGATTTCATGCTAAAAAATTCTTCAAAATCATCTGAAATTCCAATAAATCAAAATAATCTTAATCAAAATAATCCTGATTTATCTGGAGAAAAAATAAAAATTCTTTTGGTAGGATATAATGGGGCCAATAATACTGGCTCTGAAGCCAGACTTCATGCAATTATAGCTGATTTAAAGGAAATTTTAGGGGAAAATGTAGAGATTACCGTGCCCACACTCAATCAAGAAAATCTCCGAAGGTATCTAAAAGAAACTGAAAACATTAAAATTGTTCCTTTACCTTCCATTTACTTTTTCACCATGCGCAAGCTGGTTAAAGAACATGACATTGTAATTTTAGTAGAAGGTAGTTGTTACATGGATACCTGGACTTCCGCTCTTCTTTGGGCCTTTTTATGGGCCACTAAATGTGCCGATGATTTTAAAAAGTCGTCAATGGCCTATGCCGTTGATGCTGGGAAATTATCTTCCCTTAATAAACGATTAGTTAAAAGAGAAGCTAGTAAAACTGATTTAATAATCACCAGAAACTACAAATCCCTGGAAATTCTTAAATCCGCAGGTGTGACTGCCCCCATAGAAGTTACTGCCGATTGTGCATTTGAATTGAAATTAAATCCCGATAATTACAATTTTATAAAAGAAACTTGGCCTGAAGCCGAAAATAAGTTGGTGGGACTTTCTGTGGTGGATTTTTACTTGTGGCCAGTGGTCATTCGGCCCTGGGGGAGGTCTGAAGACCAGTATAAATGGCCTTATTATTTCTCCAGTTCCCCTAAAAGGGACCATCAAAGAGAAGCACTAGCAAATTCCTGGGCCCAAATGGCCGATCATCTTATTCAAAAATACCAGCAGAATGTAGCATTAATATGTATGGAGGACCTGGATGAGCCACTGGCCCGGAAAATTTTGGAAAAAATGCAGTATTCTGAAAAAGCCAAAATATTCTCCTCTAATAAATACAACGCCTCAGAAATGACTGTTCTACTGAGAAACCTCAACCTTCTTCTTACTTCCCGTTATCATGCCTCAGTTTTATCCCTGAGTGAAAAAATCCCGCAAGTTGCCATCGGACATGATACTCGGTTAAAAAATCTTTATAAAGAAATAGGAATCTATGAAGAATACTTTATAGATTATACTGACCCTGATTTATGGCAAAAAGTTAGAAATAAAGCTGAAAAGCTTTTAAAATCACCAGAATCTATGCAAAATACTTTAAAAATAGGTTATGATGATCAATTAAAAAGAGCACAGAAAAATAAAAATTTGCTAAAAGAGTTCCTTAAAAGATCTTTAAACAGGAAGGGCATGCAATGAACTCCCCTATCAAAAATTCTACTAAAAATCAATCCATTTCCACACCATTTATCCAGAAAACACCTGTAAAAAAATTAATAGTCCTTCTTACCGGAGCTAATGGTTTTATTGGGACATATATTGCTCAGGAATTACTCCAACGAAAAGATGTACAAATTTTAGCAATGGTAAGGGGGAAAAATGATTTTGATGCTAAAATCCGACTAAAAAGAGCATGGAGGGAGTATCCCTATCTTATTGAAAGCTTAAATGACGGAAAAATAGAGATATTGAACGGAGATGTCACTGAAAAAAATCTGGGTCTGAAGGATTCTCAGTATAATATGCTGGTTCACAATATAAGCCACATCATACATACTGTAGCTGATTTAAGACTGAATGGCCCATTAAATGAACTCAGGAAGACTAATGTAAGGGGTACTAAAAATGTTCTGTATCTAGCCCAAAAAGTTGATGAAAATCATGGCTTAGAAAGGTTTTCATTTTTATCCACCGCTTATGTGGCTGGAAAGCGTGAAGGAGATATTTTAGAAAGTGATTTGGATTCATGCAACGGTTTTTCCAGTAACTATGAAAAAAGTAAATTTGAAGCAGAGATGGAAGTAAAAAAATCCCAAATTCCTTTTTCTATATTCCGCCCAGGAATGGTGGTGGGAGATTCTAAAACTGGACAGATAAAAACTTTTAATACCGTTTATGTTCCACTTAGACTTTATTTAACTGGTAAATTAAGATTTTTACCTATTTCTCCCTCCAGTAAGATTAATCTAGTCCCAGTAGACTACATTAGCCAATCGGTAGTAGATTTAACATTTAATGATAAAGCTCAGAATTTAACCTTCCATTTAACCGCTCCTAACGAAGCTTTACCTAGTGTAAGGGAACTGATAGAATACACTCGAAAGTGGGCATCCACTAATTTAGGAGTTAATCTCCCTCGGCCTTTATTTTTACCACTACCTCAACAATGGGCTGAAAAAATCCTTAAATTTATATTTAAAGACATTAAAAAGTCTAAAAGTACTGAAGGGTTCGATAAATCAGTATTAGGAATACTTGCACCATACATACAGGAAAATCGACGTTTTAATCGGGAAAATACTGAGAAGCTCTCAGTAACTTATCCTCACCAGTGGAAAAATTTTATAGATAATATACTAAAATACGCCGTTTACATGGGATTCTTCCATCGTTCAGAGCGTACCGTTCATGAACAAATAACTTACCGCCTTAAAAGCAGAAGTTTTCCTGTAGAATGCTTTGATATTGTTAATGGACAGTTAATCAAACGATCAGGTCCAGATATAAGAAAAAAAATTATTCTGGCAGCTAATGCTTTACAAAAATTAGGTGTTAAACCACAAGATCGAGTAGCCATCTTAGGATTCAATAGCACCCGTTATTTTATTTTAGATGTGGCTATAGGCCTTTTAGGGGCAGTAAGTGTTCCATTATATTATACTAGCCCATTAAATGAAATAAAAGACCTGATAAAAGATAGTTCATCAAAATTACTCCTTTTAGGAAATGAAAGCGTACTAAAACAAATAAATGAACTAGATTTAGAAATTCCAGCAGTTTCATTTGCACTAAAATCGAATTTGAAGCATGAATTTGTTGAAGAAGGGTCTAAAAAGTACGATTCCGATCCAGTCCATCATATCATTTCTTGGGAGGAATTTTTGAATATTGGTCTGGAAAATGCCAGCAATGATATTGAAAATACCATACATGTTGATGATGAAGATCAGGAAACTCCCACCAAAATACCCGAAAATAATATAAGAGCTCCTGTTGATTTTGAATCTCTGGCCACCATTAGATACACTTCTGGAACCACAGGAGACCCTCGTGGAGTAATGTTCAATCATGGAAACCTGCGCTGGATGGCAGAATTCATTGCTTCCATGCCCCCCTGGAAAGATAGGACTGAAGGAATTTCTTATTTATCATTTTTACCTATGAATCATGTGGTAGAAGGAATACTTGGCACTTACGCCCCATATTATGCTCCTGCTCCACTAAAACTTTATTTTTTAGAAGATTTTCAAGAATTAGCACATGTTCTCCCCCAGGTAAAACCCAAAGTATTTTTTTCCGTTCCCCGGTTTTATGAAAAATTATGGGATTCTTTCAGTGAAAGTATGTGGGGCAAGATTTACTGTAAAAGCAAAGAACAATGGGGACTAAAAATCGTTTTAAATAAATATTTAGCCAGTTTTCTGGGAAATTTAGTCCTTAAAAAGGCCGGGCTACATAAGTGCTCTCAATTAATCGTGGGCTCTGCCCCTATAAGTGAAAGCCTCATTAAAAAATTTCAAAAACTGGGAATTGAAATCTACAATGCATATGGACTTACTGAAGCCCCTCTGATAACCATCAATAGATTGGGTAATAATCAACCAAACACCGTGGGAAAACCCCTACCCCAGACATGTATTAAAATAGCAAATGATGGGGAAGTACTGGTTAAAGGCCCTCAAGTAACTAAAGGCTACTTTAAACAGGATAGAAGTTCATTATTCTCAGATGAATGGTTATTAACTGGAGATTATGGGCATTTAACAGAAGATGGCAGTTTAGTGATTACTGGCCGTAAAAAAGAAGTCATCATAAACTCTTATGGAAAAACTATCTCCCCGCTTAAAATGGAAGTCCTTATCAAGTCCATAACAGGCATATCTGAGGCTATGGTAATAGGAGAACAAAAACCATATTGTGTAGGACTTATATGGCTAGATAAGCCCAATATATCACTAAAAAATCTTGATTATGCTATTATAAACATTAATTCCAGTTTATCCCACCCAGAACAAATAAAACGATGGGCAATTCTAAAAAATGATCTTTCAATTGATAAAGGCGACCTTACTGCTAATTTAAAGCTTAAAAGAAAATTCATCATAGAAAGATATAGTGAAATTATAAATTGTCTCTATGAAGGAAAATTTTCAGATAATATGCTCCATTTAGGGGCTGCAGAGGATATTTAGGAATTTTACGGTAGTATGGAAAAAAATATGATTATATTAAATGATTATAATTAATTAAATAATAAAATATAAGTAAATTTACTTTAATAGGTTGAATAGGAGATAATATGAATTTTAAACTTTTTTTGCTCTCAATCTGGATTCCCAAGTACTTTTTAAAAAAGGAATTGAATCATTTAGCGGAAATTACCTTAAATCAACTGGATAATCTATTAAAAATTCACTGCCCTACCACTTATCAACAAATTACAAAATTAAAATTTCCTTTAAATGGAAATTTAGAAGAGATTCGCTTGAAAATGGCCCAGGCACATAACATAAGGGTGAATGCTCTCTCAAATGTCCTGGGCCCAGAAGAAACCGTGCAAATTGCACGACCTTTAATGTTTAAAACCGGTTATGAACTAGGATTAGACATTAAAACTCGTCTAGGTTTAAAAGAAGATTTAAATGATTTAATAAAAGCAGCCCATATTTTATACCAGGTTTTAGGTATCGACTTTGAATTCCATGAAGGAGATGGTTGTACCCCCCCTAATTTAAAAAGCTGCATCATTATCAATCGTTGCTCTTTGGCCCATTACTACTTGCCCCTGACTTGTCAGGTGTTAAGTGGAGCAGATGAAGGAGTAGTAAGTGGTTTGAATTCGCAAGTGGAAATGATTTTTAAAGAAAAAATTACTGAAGGGGCCTCGGCCTGTATTGCTGCTATTGAATTAAAGAATGAAGATAATAATAATAATAATAATAATAATAGAAAAAGCTTAAAATAAATTTTAAATATTAATAAATAGGATTATCGGATAATTGAAATCCGACTTAATTATAATTAAAGGACTAAAATTTAATATAAATTAGATTGAACTATCAGTTTATGAGTGGGTGAAGAAATGCGAGCTATTGTTGTGGGTAGTGGGGCTGGAGGGGCTACTGTTGCCCGTGAATTATCCCAAAATGGAATGGAAGTAATTATACTGGAATCTGGGGGCGATTTTAAGCCATTTACCCGCCGATTATCTTGGAGTGAGCCACTTCGAAAGATCGGGCTCATGGGAAATGAAAAAACAATAACTAAATTATTTCCTTATTTAGAAACAAGCCGTTCCAGCAAAGAACTGGTGCTGGTCAGGGGTCGAGGTACCGGAGGATCTACCGTTCTTTCCTGTGGAAATATGGTTCGGACTGATCAGGGCCTGGAGGAGATAGGTCTGGATCTGGAAAGTGAATTTAAAGAACTGGAAGATTTGATTAATGTAAAAGAATTTCCCTACAAAAGATGGCGTCCTTTAACTCAGGAAATGTTTAAAAGCGCTGAAAAAATGGGTTTAAATCCTCAAGCAACTCCTAAAGCCATGGACACTGCAAAATGTGTTTCTTGTGGACTTTGTGAATTAGGATGCTCAAGCAACTCCCGATGGGATTCCAGAAGATTCTTAGAAGATGCACTGAAACATGGAACAATTTTAAAAACAAAATCACCTGTTAAAAAACTTTTATTAGAAAAAGGAAAAGTTAAAGGAGTAGAGATAAAATCCGGAATTTCTTCAAAAGAACTGAAGGCCGATTTGGTGGTTCTCGCGGCCGGCGGTATTGGTACTGCTCAGATATTAAAAGCTTCCGGCCTACCTGCTAAGGACAATCTATGGGCCGATATTGTAATAACCCTCGGAGGTATTTCTTCTGGGGCTAAAATGATTAAAGAACCCCCCATGGCATGGTACTCTCAGCAAAAAGATTATATCATATCCCCTTATGTAGATATATTGTCCCATTGGTTCCATAAACCCTGGAAAAATGTTTCTATTAATGATCGAGTGGGTATGATGGTTAAACTGGCAGATCTGGAAGAAGGATCTGTTTTTGAGGATGGAAAGGTTCAAAAAGAAATCTCCTCTGATGATAAACAGAAAATGAATGCCGCTATTGCTCAGGTCCAGAAAATAATGGAAAATTCTGGTGTTTCAGGCCCATATATTCAGGGAATGTACAATGGAGGTCACCTAGGAGGTACTGTCCCTCTGGAAAAAGCAGATGTAGGTGCAATGAAGCCACACTATTTACCTGAAGGATTATGGGTGGGAGATCTATCACTGGCACCTCGTTCTCAAGGTATGCCCACCATATTACTGGCCGCAGCTTTAGGTCTCAAAGTAGCGCGTAAAATCCTGGAAAATAATGCACCATGAATTAATTAAATAGGTGGATAATCAGTTTAGTTTAAATTTTTTATCTAAATCTCTCTATAATCTAATTCTTTGTTAATTTTCTGTGAGTTAAACAAATGAATAGTAAGATTATGGTTGAGATATAAATAAATTAAAAATTGAAAAAAAGTAAATAAAATTGAAAATAAAATTATTTTTCAATCTATTTTGTCGAATTATTAAAATTTTGGTTTATTTAATGTTATCCGACTTATAACTTATTTTAAGTACTTCTCCACCAGAGAAATTCCCCACTGGGCCATTTCAGTGGCCTTGTCCTGAGAATCAGATTCTGAAAAGCACCTGAATATTGGTTCAGTTCCAGAAGGCCGTATAATTACCCAGCCATCCTCAGTGAATATTTTAACACCATCAGTGGTGTCCAGTTCATATCCGCGAGGGTCATTGGCAATTTCTTCGGCAATGTTGTCCATTACTTCTTTTTTAAGGTCATCTGGACATTTAATTTTCATCTTCTCTGAATAATAAACCGGTAATTCCGCTACCAGCTCAGAAAGTGGTTTATCTTCTTTGGCCATGATTTCAATTATCTTAGCGGCAGAAAGGGCAGCATCTCGACCATAAACAAAGTCAGGGAAGATTAATCCACCATTTTCTTCTCCACCAAATAGACCATCTTCTTCTTTGAGCTTTCTCGCTACCAGTAAGTCACCCACTGCAGTAGCAATGACTTCACCATTATTTTCCTTAGCCACATCATAAATAGCCGTAGATGTGGCTACAGTGGTTACCACCAGGCCACCGTCATTTTCCTTAAGCATTTGCTTTTCTACCAGGGCAAAAGTCTTATCTCCCAGTACGAATTCCCCATTTTCATCAATACAAATGGTTCTATCAGCGTCCCCATCATGAGCCAGTCCCAAATTTGCTCCAGTGGCCTTCACCACTTCAATTAGTTCTGTAAGATTGTCTTTTATTGGTTCCGGGTCTCTGCCTGGGAAGAAACCATCTGGTTGGCAATTTAAGGATAAAACATCACATCCCAGTTTTCTAATCAAGTATGGTGCTGTGAAACAGGCCGCTCCAGACCCACAGTCCACTACTACTTTTAGGTTGGCCTTTTTAATTGATTCTAAATCCAATCTTTTCAGAACTTCTTCTTGATACTCTTCAATTATCCTTTCATTAACAGTTACTTCCCCAATTTCATCCCAGCCCACTCTTTTAGGATTATCATTGAAGAACATGTCTTCAATTTTAATTTCCATCTCATCGTGAATCCCAATACCATCTTCATCTACGAATTTTATTCCATTATATTGTGGGGGGTTGTGAGAAGCCGTAATTATTATTCCACCGTTATAATAATTACGTACTGCATATTGGGCCGCAGGTGTTGGTAAAATACCTAAATCCACCACATCACATCCAGAAGATAATAATCCGGCAATTACTGCGTGTTTAATCATAGGAGTAGTCGTTCTGGGATCTCCACCCACCGCTACTTTTCCTTGAATAACTGTTCCATATGCCGCTGCTAGCTTTGACGCGAATTCCGGGTTTAAAACCTCATTTGCAAGTCTTCTAACTCCAAAAGTACCGAATAATCTTTTCATTTTATCAATTCCTTTCTAAATATAATCCTGTAAAAATTTTTAATTCTAAAGCTTAATTAATATTATAAACCAATAAATCTCTCTAAATTTTAATTTAGATCATGTAAATTATTTTATCATCCTATTATCGTTTAATAGTTAAAAATATTAAATAAATTTTTATTTTAATGTTTATTATCCTTTATAGTAGAATAATATGTGATGTAAAGAAGATTTTATTATTGAATACTAGTTTTATTAAGTTCAAACACCTTAAAATCCTTATTTTCATAGGCTACTGTTGAATAAGGCATAGTAGTGACATTCTTGTTTAGTACAATATATCCTACATTATCATTTATCATATCTAAGGTATTGTATTTTCCCAGAAGATATTTTTTTATATTCAAATTTTTGGATATTTTTAGATATTGGGAGCCATAAGGAACTGATTGATTAGATATGGAAAATATTGCAGCATTCACAGAAGAATTATTAGATATTGCAATTAGATTTTTATCACCGGAGTTTTTAAACCATTGCGCTACTGCAATTTGAGAATCAAGTTCTGGTTGAACTGAATTAGCAGCTTCAAATCCATAATAAGCACCTAATAATAAAATTACGACTGTGAGTACATAAATCGGTCTTTTATCCCCCTCGATACGAATACATTGAACGCCAATCCCAGCCATGACCATAAGGGGGAATATGGCCAATGCCAGAATGTATACTGCCCCCAAAGGTGTGGTCAAAAATTGAATGAAGCTCAAAATAATTACCGTTAGCAACCAGGTCAAAATTAAGATATCCTTAATTTGATTTCTTTTGGCTAAGTAAAAAGCTCCTATGAATGCAAAGATTAAAGGAATTATTCCTAAAAATTCAGGATATTTGTTAATAGCAATCAATTGCGATAAATAGGGGGAAATAAATATCTGAAACGTAAATGATCCTTTTATAAATATCGGTGCCCACCAAATAGCTGCAATTACTATTGAAACAGCCATTAATATCCAGTAAGCCTTAAGATTAGCTTCTTTTTTCATTATGAAAATTATTAAAGTGAAAATAGTAAGCATAAGAAAAATAATGGCCGCTGAGATCGTTTGGGTTAAAAATGCAAACCCTAAGAACATACCAGATATTAAAGCATATTTTAGACTTTTATTTTCAAGAGCCAGAACATAAAAATAAGCCAATAATGGCATAATTATTAAAATCATAGCTTCTGGCGTGGTAAACATTATTTTAGAAAATAATGCAGAAAACATGACAAATATTCCAGTTAAAAAGCCAGTTATCATATTATACATTTTATAAGCCGTGAATGAAAAGGATAAAACAATTAAAAATGCAAATACTGGCTGTAAATACTTTAAAATCACCATAGAGCCCATAGATAATATTTTGCTCAATGAAAGAATAAAAAAGTCAAAAAGGGGAGAATACATAGGTTGGCCAGACCATAGAAGCGTTTTAGTCCAGGAGATTCCATTTTCAGAGAAGAATTGAATTAAAGCCGCATGATAAAATGTTTCTCCACCGAGAGGAACTGAATATTTTATAGTCGGAATTAAAACCAAGCAAAATGTTATTATTGCTGGAATAAAAACTAAAATTGAATTCCTGTTTTTTTGTATTAAGTTCGACATCAAATCACCCATTCGAATTTAACTCAGAGATTAATTTATATTTAATGATAAATTTAATAGATTATTCCTAATATATTTAATAGATAATTTAATATATTATTTCTAATCTAATTATTTTATTATAGTAGATATAGTTTGATGGTTTAATTAATTTTAGAAATTCTAATAGGTCTGAATGAGATTTATTAAAAAAAGTTTTTCAACATTAAATGAAACTTGAATTAAATATTAATTTAGAATTTAGTTACACTTCACAATATTTTAATAGAGTTTTGATCTTTTAATATCAGTTCAAAAGCCCCATTATATTGAGTAACAGTTCCAATTACTCTTATTCTAAATTTATTAGTGTTCATAGGGCTAAATCCTATTTTTTGCATTTCATGAGTAGTTCCTTCAAAGATTACCACGGTAATTTTGCCAGTGCCATCATTAACCTTTAAAAAATAAGTATCGCTTTTTAAGGCTTTTTTAACCTCTTCCACATAACACTCCACAGTAACCTCTTTATCCATGGTTCCCTGATTAATCTCACTAATTTTAAGTTTATAAGGACTTATTTGGCCTGCAAAAGCGATCATGCCCACTATACCAATTATAGAGAATATGAGTGCCATTTTAAATATTTTTTTATCATCCATGTTAATTACCCTTAACAAAATTTAGTAATACTTTTTTTAAATATTATTAATATTATTTTATTTAAAAATTATTACTGGAAAATAAAAAATATATAAAAACAGGATTCTCCCTAGAAAAATAAGATAAACATTGATTATGATTTTAAATTAATTTTAAATAAAAATTAGAATTCCTGAAATTAATTAGAAAAAAATAAAATAGGAATATTAAGATCTCAAAAAATCATCCCTTGAACATGGATTCCACCCGGGCCACCGTATCAATGTCATCCAGACTTAAATCATCCCTAATTCTTTTAACAACCGGAAACCGAAGAGAATATCCACTCTCGTATTCTGGGCTCTTAACAATCTCACTGTAAGCTATCTCCAGAATAATATGTGGTTTTACCTTTACCCGCCGTCCTTTGCTCTCCTGAATAATTTCATCCATCCTCTGAGAAAGTTCCAAAAGAGTTTTATCGTCCAAACCAGTGGCCACATGAGCAATAGTCTTTAAATCACCAGATTCATCACTGAGAGCCATTAAATAAGATCCTATGAAGTGAGCTCGTTTACCCTTACCATAGGTACCCCCAACCACCACCAGGTCCAGTGATTCTGGTTCTGCCTTGAATTTAAGCATTTTTTTACCTCTGATGCCCGGAATATAGGGTTCATTAGGATCTTTTATCATTATACCCTCGTGCCCTTTATTTAAAGAGTCAGTGAACAAGTATTCTGCGTCTTCCACATTTTCCATAGTCACCTTTACTTGTCGACTTAATTGAATCTTGTTTTCACTTAATTTCACAATAGATTCCAGAACATCTCTCCTCATTTCCAATGGGGCATCAATAAGTGGTTCATTAAAGTAGAGAACATCAAATAAGTAAAGTGTTAGGGGGACTTCCTCCATGACTTTTTCAATATCATATTTTCTTCTAACCCTTTGCAGAATATACTGGAAGGAAATGGGCTTTCCATCTTTGGTAACAATTATCTCTCCTTCTACAATGAAATCCTGCTGGGGGAGTGCGTTTTCAATATATTCGATAATATCTGGAACTGCATTACTTATATTTTCCAGTCTCCTGGTGAAAACCATGACTTCGTGGCCTTTTCTATGGATTTGAACCCTGATACCATCATATTTAGTCTCACAATATGCACGGCCCATTTCTTCAATACTTTCTTTAATACCTGGTGCTAACTGGGCCAGCATAGGTTTAACTGGTTTTCCAGGTTTTAAAGTAAGTTTCTTAAGGCCTTCTTCACCTTCCTCCATAGTAACCTGGGCCACCAGACCCAGATCATTGGTTAGCATATGTGCCCGATCAAGTACCTCTTTCTTAACTCCGAAAGCTTGGGAAATAGCATCTCGTATAGTCCCTTCACCTACGCCCACCCTTAGTTCTTCTAAAATTGTTCTAGTTATGTATTTAGCTTCTAGTGGTGAAGCAAGTGATAAAAGCTCTCTAATTATGTTCATTTTTCTTGATTGAGCCCTGTTTCCTGACACTGAAGATATTTTTCTCAGATTATTATAAACCATTTCAATAGTAAGTGGTTGGGAAAAGAATGTGGTTTGAGTTCTTTTTTTAAATAAAACTTCACTGGCAGCACCGATATCCCCCTGATCCCTAACTTGATCTTCTACCTCTTCCGGAGTCACTCCTACCACAGAAGAAATGGCCTTCATAAGGAGTTTAGAACCAATACCTAGTTCTTCTTCACTCCAAACTGGAAATACTCTACCCAATGCCATTAAAGTTACTATAGGAAGTAATTTTGGATGTATGTCTGAAAAAAAATCGGATAGAATTTCAGTTTTTTCTAGTCTTTTTGTAGTTGAGTCTAAAGCTTGATAAACATCAACCAAACGTTCATATTTAATTTTATTCTTTTCTGAAGACATTTTATCATCCAAAAGTTAGCAGCATAATTTTATTATTATTATTATTATTATTATTATGAAATAAATTCAATGAAATATTAATTAGAAATATCTAGTTATTTATATTAAATAATGTTTATTTATAACCGCAAGTTATGCTTTTTTAAGTGGTTAATATAAAAATGATGATAATTTATAATAAATGATATTTTAATAAAATAAGATTATTATTAAAAAATCCATTAGGAATTACTTCAATTAATATTAATGCCCGCTATAATTTAAATTCATTTGCTTGCTCAAGGTAGTGATTAAATAATCTGTTTCCCCAATTTAATGATTCCTTACCTTCACTGATTAAAAATCGATTTGAATCATATACTCCATTTTCTAAAAAAAGGCCTAATGCTATAAAATCATCGGCCAGGGCAAACGAAAGTTTCAGAGAATCTTCAATTTTCCATATATTTATCTTAGAATTGTCTAAATTATTTAAATCATCCATATATTGATTTAAAAGAATATCACATACATTATCAGTCATGATTAAATTAACATTCTTTTTTAAAGAGTTTGAATCTTTTAATAAATCCATATACTCTGGAAAAAATACAGAGGATATTAGGCTAATTTCTTTAGAATTCAATATCCTGTCTGAAATTGCTTTGTGAGGGCCCATTAAATTTTGGAGCTTTGATTCAATTATTTGACCTTGTTCTAAATTATCTATACCCTCTAAAAGATGAGGAGGTATAACTTCAATTTCGTGATTTAAGAAAAGACTTTCCAATTTATTCATGGATGAAAATGACTTCATTAGATTAACTAACTTTATAGCGGCGAGCTTTCCCATCTGAGAGAGATAATAAAGTCCAGAATTCTTAAAAACAAAATTCTTGTCTTCTAATTGATAGATTCCATGGAGTATGGTGGAAGAGCTAAAATCTAGTTCGCTTCTCAAAATAGGTAAATCTTTAGGTTTTTCCCGTAAACTCAGTAATATCTTGGATCGAACATCCGAATTTACAAAAAATTTCATATCACCTTTTACATCGTCATATAAACCTAATGCTCTATTCATATCCACCCAATCAACCCCAAATAAGCTTTTAAATAATAAAAGCCTATTTTTAATGCTGTTATAATACAGGCACCCCTATAATCGTATAATTTGATTTAAGAACTATTTAAAATATTTTATTATAAAATATGAATTAAATAATACTTTTAGGTGTGTTTAATGGGAAATTATTTCAAGAATAATCTTAAAAAAAGATCTAAAAAACTTAAAACCTCCATATAATGCTCATTTATACTTAAAAAATAAAAAAAAGATTGAATAGAACATAAAAAATTATAGTTGAATTTAATTACAAAAACCTTTCAAAACGTTCTTTGCCCACTTTACAAATAGGACAAACTTCTGGAGGTTCATCACGTGCACATAAATACCCACAAACCCTACATCTCCAGACCGGAAATGGTAAAGCAGATGCAGAAATTCCAATATCTGAGAACTGGCCTGCGTTTTCTTTGCGCTCTTCCAAAGTAGGTCTTCTCTCAGGAATAGATCTTAATTCCTTTTCACCCCTTAAAATTTCGCCAGAAACATATAGACCACAATAACACGCCCCGTATTCATCCAAATCAGGATCACGATAATCGCATGGGCAAATTAAATCCAGATCTTCTTCATTCTTACCTGAAGCCAGGCGACATGGGCAAGCCCCATAACCATAACGCTGTTGATTTACTAATATGCTGGATAAAAGCTCCTTGGTGAATTCTTCATCGGGATTGAGATGATAACCTGATATTTCGGCCTCTTGTTTAAGTTTTTTATAATAATCTTCCACCAGAGAATCGTCGGGTTCACTGGAACTCATCCCAATGCCTCCTCAATAGACGCCTTATCAAAACCTACAATTGATTTGTCATTATTTACAACCAGGGTGGGGAACGATAAAGAAGTATTCCATTTTTTAAGATTTTCTATGACTTTATTTCTCTCATCACCCTCAGTTAAGTCCACGTAAACATAATCATAATCTACCCCTAGCTCTTCTAATAGAAGTCTTGTTTTTTTGCACCATCCACAGGTGCTTAAGGCAAATAGGAGGATTTCTCCTTTTTTCTCACCATCAACATGTTCTAACTTCATTAAATACCTCCTGAGTAAATAAATAATTCTAAATACAATTCATTTAATAATTATGCTCATCTTTTTATATTATTTTATGGATTTATAAAAAAAAATTTAATAATTATTGTAATTACTGAAAAAGAATTATAAAAAATCAGAATATCTAAGAAAATAGAATAAAAATAATAAAAAGCAGCAATATAAATAAAAAAGAGTAAAAATATAATTTAAAATCTAAAAGTCATCCCTAGCCAGTCTAAGAGCACAATATTCCCCACACATGGCACACATATCATCTTCTTCAACTGGACATTCTTTTCTAAACTTTTTAGGTTTCTCAGGGTCAAATGCCAGCTCAAACTGTTTTTCCCAGTCAAAGTTTCGCCGGGCATGAGACATTTTTTTCTCATTTTCCCAAGCAGATTTAAGACCTAAAGAAACATCAGCGGCTTGTGCTGCGATTTTAGAAGCAATTACTCCTTCTTTAACATCTTCAATACTCGGAATGGTCAGATGCTCGGCAGGAGTCACATAGCATAAAAAGTCAGCCCCTGATGAAGCAGCAATGGCCCCACCAATAGCAGAAGTAATATGATCATAACCTGGGGCCATATCCGTGACAATAGGGCCTAAAACATAGAAAGGAGCTCCTTTGCATATTGTTTTTTGAATTTTCATATTGGCCGCAATTTGGTCCAGTGGAACATGTCCTGGGCCTTCCACCATACACTGTACATCAGCATCTCTTGCTTTTTGAACTAAATCTCCCAGAGTAATTAGTTCCTGTATTTGAGGAATATCTGTAGCATCAGAAAGACATCCTGGACGTAATCCATCGCCCAAACTCAAAGTAACATCGTGCTCATATGCGATTTCCAATAAATATTCATAATTTTCATATAAAGGATTTTCCTGCCCATTATGTTTAATCCAGGAAGCTAAAAAGGCCCCACCCCTACTAACAACACCCATTACTCTCTCAGCACGGATCAATTTATCAACCGTGTCTTTAGTAATTCCACAGTGTAAGGTCATGAAGTCCACACCATCTTTGGCCTGGTTTTCCACCGCACGGAACATATCCTCTTCCGTCATGTCAATTACGGTTTCCCCACGGGATCTTGCTGCTACGCCTGCCTCATAAATAGGCACCGTTCCAATAGGAACATCAATAGATTTTAATATGGCATTCCTGATCTCTTTAATTCCTGGGCCAGTGCTTAAATCCATTACCGCGTGAGCTCCGTACTGTACGGCCACCAGTGCTTTTTCCAATTCCAGATCAATATCTTCCATTTCTGAAGAAGAACCTACATTAGCATTAATTTTAGTGCTTAAACCTTCACCCACAGCACATGGAGTCGATTCACGGTTTACATTACGAGGTATTACGATACGGCCATCTGATAAACCTCGGATAAGCTTTTGAATATCTATATCTTCGATTCTAGCCACTTCTTGCATTTCTGGAGTTATATGGCCTTTTTTTGCTTGTTCCATCTGTGTCAATTTTTATCCCTCAATTTTGAGTATGAATCATTAATTTTTAAATAGAAAATTTGTTGTTTAAAATTTAATTTAAATTCAATTTGCCTATTGATAGCAAAAATCAAAATATTTACGCATCTATTAATTAACTTAAGTTATAGTTGTAAATATAAATTCTTAAATTTAATCCCCAATTCTTAAAAGATCAATTACATACAAATCCCACAGCAAGAAAATTTACTTGATTTTTATATTCTTATAACCAATGCCGAAATAAGAAAATTTACACCTCAATTTTAATATATCATCATAAACACAAATAAATCTATGATAAGAAATTTGCATGCCCATGACGTCATGATAACTGAAGTTGTGGTTTCAGCCCCAGAAGACCTGGTTGCTGCTGCTAATCTTAAAATGGTGCGTGCCAACATAGGTGGCGTCCCAATAGTTAAGGACGAAAAGTTAATTGGTCTCATAACCCATAGAGATATCCTTTTAGCCGGAGGAGAAGCATTAAAACTTAAAGTAGAAGATTTAATGAGTAAAGATCTAGTTGTGGTTAATAAAGACACTCACCTTAAAGACATCAGTAAAATTATGGCCGATACAGGGTATCAACGCATTCCAGTAGTTAAAGGCGATAAGTTAATTGGTTTAATAACACAAAGCTGCATTATAAGAGCTGTAGCAGATTATCTTGATTGATTTCTGGTTAAACTGTGATTTAAAACCTATGACTCAATCAGAGTTTATTTAAAAGATAATTTAATATTTAATTATAAATTTTTATATTAAATTTAATTTTATATGAATTTTAATATTATCACCAATAAATGCCCAAATTAAATTATATCAATGGTTCCGGGCTTCGGGCATTCTTTTTGGCCTTCAATCCACCAATTTTTTCTACTCTTCTTAAAAGGAATTTTTTTCCATTTTCAGTGGCAGCAAAAATAGGAATAGATTCACCCACCTTTAAGAGTGACTTTTTTTCTCCAATTTCTCTAATAGGTTTAGAAGCACAAGCAGTAATTACATCGGAGTAATCAAAAAGTTTATGGGCCTCTTTTTCAGATATTCCAGTCACATGGACCGCGAAAATGTAAATATTTACCCCATTTACAGATTTTTCCAATTCTCTAAGCTTTTCAGCATCCTCAGAAGAAGCAATAGTAACTGCAATGTTTTTAAAACCTTTATCAATTGCTTTTTTTGTGCCTTCGATTTGATTAATAGATGCTTTTGCGGGATCCAACACTTTACTTTCACCCAGAGTTTCTATAACCTTAGGAATTGGACTGGTAGTCATAAATCCAGATATACGGCCCCCTATGCCCTGAACTTCTTCCGGATCAGTTATCAATACCGTTCCTGCACCATCACATACTATTACAGCACAATCAACTATTTTCTCCTCCAAAAGAGTAGATATGGTCTCTGAAATACCAAAAGATAAAAAATCTTTCATTTTAAGGTTTCGCTCAGGGCTGCACATTCCAAAATCATTGATTCTAAACTCAATATTCTCTTTTATGGATTCTGAGTCGAGTTTCTCTATTCCCCTATACTTGTGAAATAAAGGGCAGTAATCAATTTGAGGATCTCCCACATCCACAACTTTTCCATCTTTAACAATGATTTTGGTCTTCCCCATAGCTTCAATAATGTGTTCGTCCATTTTAACCACTCATTTAATATATTACTATTAATAAAAAATTTTAAAGGAGATCTGATAAAAATTATAGTCCCCTAAAAATAACAACTAAAATAAATCAAACTAATATCTATGATTAATGTTTATGTTTTAAAAAGATAAGTTTGATTGTTAGAATAAAATTGTTGTAAATATAATCAATACCATAAACGAAAACTTTAAATTATAGAAAAACTGATGTTTTATAAGTCACGCGCCGGGGTGGCTCAGCTGGTTAGAGCGCACGGCTCATAGGGTATTAAGCAGTGCTCTGACTTTTTCCTGGGATACCGTGAGGCCGCGGGTTCGAATCCCGCTCCCGGCACTCTCATTTATTTATCCCAACGAGAAAGAAAGGTTCTAAGATCAATCGATTCTAAAGAACCTTTAAAAACCAGCTAAAATTTTATTATTTTTATTTTATTTTCATTCGTTTTATTAATAAATTTAAATAATTCTAAAGTATCTATTAAATTTTTTAGAGAGTATGTTTTTTGATAATACTTGTTTGAGTCAATGGACATTGTTTTTTAGGTTCAGTGAATCTGGTTTTTTCTAATTCATAATTAGGAATATATTTAATGTATTAAATCATTATTTAACATTAAATAAATTAAATGCCGGAGAGAAACCATGACTAAGTATTCCATAAATGAATTTGTTTATAATACCGCAGAAAAAGAAGATGCTGGAAAAGAATTGTTTGAACTTGAAAACGATTATACCCTCTATGTAAATTTAAATGGTAAAGTCTGGGTCAAATTAGGATCCATGATTGCCTATGCTGGAGATATAAGGTTCAAAAAAGAAAGTAGCCTAGAAGGAGGAGTTAGTAAATTCCTTAAAAAAGCCGTCACCGGAGAAGGAGCCCACATGATGGAAGCCAACGGATATGGTAACCTTTATCTAGCTGATGACGGTAAAAGAATAGCCATTTTAAAATTAAATAATGAAAAAATATACGTCAATGGAAACGACGTTATGGCCTTTGAAGAAAGCATTGACTGGGACATCAGCATGATGAAAGGCTC
>DAWK01000056.1 GCA_002509745.1 Methanobacteriaceae archaeon UBA349
AAAACCTGTCCCGTATGTGAAGGAAGTCGGGCAGAGCCCGGCACCAGTACTACCACTTGCCAGACTTGTGGAGGAAGTGGGCAGATTCGACAGGTAAATAATACTTTCCTGGGCCAGATGGTCAACATCCGACCATGTCATGAATGTCATGGAGAAGGAACTATTGTAGAACACCCATGTAGCAATTGTCATGGACGGGGAATTGTTAAACAAAGCAGCAGCATCCACATTAAAGTCCCTCCAGGTGTGGAAACTGGTTCTCGTCTAAGAGTTAGTGGAGAAGGAGAAGTAGGTGCTCATAACGGCCCTGCCGGTGATTTATATGTAATGATGCATGTAAAAAATCACAAAATATTCCAAAGAGACGGAGCCAATATTTACCATGAAAAACCTATTAGTTTTGTTCAAGCATCTTTAGGAGATTCTGTTGAAGTCCCTACACTTGAAAAACCAATTGAACTTAAAATACCTGCCGGGACTCAAAGTGAAACAACTTTCCGTCTTAAAGGTCAAGGCATGCCCCATCTAAGATGGAATGGAAAAGGAAACCTCTATGTTAAAGTTAAAGTGGTTACTCCTCGTAAGTTAAGCACAAAACAAAAAGAGCTCTTACAGCAGTTCGCTGACATAAGTGGAGAAGAAATTCATAATGCAGATAAGGGTTTTTTTGATAAGGTAAAAGATGCTATCAATCACTAGGCCATATGCATGGTTTGGTGATTAATTAAATCACATTAAAATCAAAAATACTTATTTTATTATTTGTTATTTTAATTTAAATAGAATTGAATGGAAAATTTATGTCATTGGATCAATAGAGACACATAGAAGTTAACTTCAGTGCACTTAAATCAAATTTTCAATGAATTCCATTAATTTTTTTATTAATTTTTATTAATTTTCCATTTTCTAAGATAAATGAAGAGTCTAAATATTTATCAAAATTAGAGTCATTATCATCAGATAGAATTATAATAGATGTTTCATTCTTTATTTTATGGAATAATTCCATTAATTTAATGGTTTTTTCATTATTTAGATCTCCAAAAGGCTCATCTGCTACTATTAAACTAGGTTCATTTACCAACGCCCTGGCCAGAGCAGTTTTCTGTTTATCAAAGTGAGTGAGACCATTAGGCAACATATCCTTTTTTTCGCTAAATTCTAGCAGTTCCATGACTTGAATGGCCTTTTGGTCATTTTTATTAATCATAGGGAGCATTATATTTTCTAAAGCAGTTAGATAAGGCATTAAGTTTCCCCATCGGAGCATAGTTCCTATTTTTTCCCTTCTCAAAACACTCCTTTTTGATAAAGATAAATCCAAAACAGCTTCATTATTTAAAAAAATATCTCCAGTAGTAGGTAGATCCATTAAAATTATTAAATGAAATAAAGTTGTTTTTCCAGACCCTGCCGGTCCAGTAATCATATTCAAAGAATTTTTTTGGACTTTGAAATTAACTTCACTGAGTGCTATTAACTTCATTTCAGCATCATCATATTCTTTATGAACATCCTTAAATTCTAAAACTGACCTATCCATGTCTTAAAACCTCGTTTGGATCGTTTTTAGTATGGAACCAGACTGAAAATAAAGCAATTAGGGCACTTAAAATGACCGTGAGTATAATAACTAATATAGGTAGCCACCATGGCAAAATAACGGAAATAGAAATTATTTTAACAAAATTAGTGGCTGCAAAAATAACTAGTGACCCCAGAATAGTTCCCACCACTGCACCTAAAAGCCCCAATAAAGCTGCTTCTAATAAATGGGTCGCAGCAACTTGAAAGGTAGTAAATCCCATTAATTTTAGTAGAGCTATTTCTCTTCGTCTTTCCACAAGATTCATATCCATAGCATAAGTTATTCCAAAAATACCAACTAAAAATACTAAACTGGCCAATATATCCACCAGATAAATGAGATTAGTTAAAACCTGGCTAATGAAACCTGTAGCTTGAGAATTATTGAAATTCAAGCCAACAGTAGTGTTAAAAAAGTTTGTAACATTATTGAGCAATTCTTCACTAGTTAAGTTCAGATTTGATGTCTTATTAGTAGTTTGATTGGAAATTAAATTATTATCGATTGGTTGTTCTTCCTTTAAAAAAGTCTTCATTCCAATTCCAGAACTTAAAAGTAAAAGTAGAATTATAACACCAAATGCAATTCGAATAATGGTAGAAAAATTTCTCCATTTATTCCGGCGTAAATTTTTATAAGAAAGTCTATAGATTCCCATTTTGTTCTTATTTCATTTTAGTAAAAACTAATAAAAATACATTGTGCTGAAAATCCTATTGTTCTTATTTTTATTAAAAGTTGATAAATGCCTGGCTTTAAATTAATTTTTAATAAGTTAATATTTCCAATAAGTTTCTAAATGAAAATTATTTTATGAAAATAAGGCATATATTTATTAAAAGATTTATTAAAAGAATGGATGTGTTAATATGGATGATAAATTATCTAATGTTCCAAATACTCCTGAAAATAGAGATAAATGCCTATGTCCAGGATGTCCTGCATACAATGCATGCATGGAAAGTAAAAAAGAAATTTTGTATTGTAGTACTGGAGCGACCAGTTGTAAACTTGAAAAATGGGGTTGTCATTGCCCTCGCTGCCCAGTACAGCTAGAATATAAAATGGTTGGTCTCTTTTACTGTGAGAAAGGTGCTTTTAAAATTGATTGAATAATTAAAAAAATAGCATTTGAAATAATATTATAAATTTAATTAATAAAACCTATTTTAGAGTTTGAGTGATGGCATGCCGGGAGTAACCCACTTTCTGTTTCAGCAGCATTCATCTAGGCGGACTACCTCTGCCTCGTACAGTTAGTCACCAGCAGCATTTGCCCTTGCATCCCACGGATTGGCCGTTTCACCGTTCCTTTTAATGTCGTTCAACTTTTTCGAGAAAGCATCATGTTCATTCATTAAAAGACGTGTCGTTTCTGCTCCAGAGTCTAACTTCTCAGCAAGTACCTCACAGTACCGCGGTTCTGTATGATGAGTGGAGTTTCCTCAATTTAAACCCTAAAAAAAGGGAAACCGGTGGCTGCTCTTCGGCTTGCCATCAAATAATTAAATATACTATCAATCCTTTTTTATAATATAAAAATCTATTTGTTGAGTTCACTTAGTATGAAGTATAATATCAACAAAATAAATTGATACTTAATAAATTTAATAATATTTCATTTCATTTTAGATTAATTGTGTTTTTGTGAAAAAGTGCATTAGAGCTTCTTTTATATGCTTTAATTATCATTTTTATAATCATGAGAGGATTTGATATTTTTAATTTCCTTGGGTAACATACACTACAATTCTGGTTTGCCCCCAATCAAGCCAATATTGTAAGGATTTATATTAATCCTCTCATTTATCAAAATAATGCTAATTAAATTAAATAAACTAGTAATTAACCTGAAAAAAGATTTATAAAACAATTAAATTCAGGAATTATTTTTATATTTTAATAATAATTTTTATTAATAGAAAATTACAAATTAATTAATAAGACTCATTAATTTATCTTAATTAATCATGATTAGTAATTTATAATTCATAATTATACTAAATCATCATTCATTGAATTTAAAAATATTGAAAGAGATGGTATATTAAATTGTAAAATGTGATAATAGGGGGATATTATGACAGAAAACGTTTTGATAGTGGAAGATGATGGTATTTTTGCTATAGAACTACAGAAAAAAATTAAATCTTGGGGATATGAAGTTCCTAAGATTGCTTTATCGGGAAAAGAAGCTTTGAAAAGAGTCGAATATAAAAATACTGATTTAGTAATTATGGACATATCTCTTAAAGGGGAATTAGATGGCATTAGTGCTGCAAAAGCCATTGAAGATCAATTTAAAATTCCTATTGTTTTTTATAGTTCACATAACGATGATGAACTTTTAAATAAAATTAAAACTTTTAAAAATGGTGATTTTGTTAGCAAAACCTGCAGAGATGAGGATTTAAAGTCGAGCATTGAAAATCTTCTTAAAAAAGGTGGCACCATGGAAAAAACAGCCGAAAATTTTCAGAATATTTCAGAATATAATATAGATATCAAAGAAGGATTGGGAGATTATTATAAAGCCCACGAAATAATTGAAAAAGAATTCAAAAAACTGGAAGATAGTTTTTCAAAAGTTTATGGTGAGTCCGTATCTCAAGAAAGAGAAATTGAACGCCTTAAAAAAGCTGAAGAGAAGTATATGAATATCATATCTGAAAAAGACAACAAACTGGCAGAACTGGGAAAAGTTCAAAGATCTCTAGAAGAAAAAATAAATCAGCACAAAAAAAGACATCAAAAGCTGTTAAAAGAAACTGAAGACCTTAAAAAACATATGAACTCTATGGTGTCCATTTTAAATGGAGAATAGTTTATTAACTCCCATTATTTTATTAAAATTAGCAATTTATTCTAATAAAATTTCGGTAATAATACCATCAAAGTATTTCAACTTTCCTTCCAGGCCAAATACAGGTTCACATTTTTCATGAATTGATTTAATATCTCCTTTTTTAGTTTCAATTTCATAATTCAATGAAAACCCTTTTTTAGAGTTTATTAGTCGTTTAATATGTTCAGACATATCCTTTTTATTTTTTCTGATAATTAAGGGCATTAAAAATAATATTTCATTATTATTTAGCTCGTCTAATGAAAAACCCGTGATATACTCAATTCGATCATTGAATAGAGTTATTTCTGAGTATCCACTTTCATCGACATATATACGATAAACAATTGCGGGAATATTTTCTAAGACACTTTTATATTTTTTTGCATCTTTTAGTAATTTGGCATTTTTATGAGATTCAATTGCCATTTCAATCGTAAATTTAAGTTCTTCCTCATTAAAAGGCTTATTCATATATCTGAATGCACTAGTAGACCTCGATTTCTTGATAGTATTCACATCAGCATACATAGACAAATAGATTACTGGAACATCAATTATCTCATGGATTCTTTGAGTTGTCTCAATTCCATCCATATCTCCCGCTAATCCAATATCCATTAATATTAAATCCGGCTTTAATTCAACTACTTTTTCTAAAGCATCTAGGTATAAATGAAAAAAATTTGGTAATAAATGTATTGTGATATGTTTTCATTCAAAATTAAGGTGTTTATAGTGAAAAGGGTAACAATAGCAATTGATTCAGATGTAGATCTGAAATTCAGAAAAAAAGCATCTCAGAAGTATCAATTTGAGAAAGGTTGGTACAGTAATGCAGTAGCAGATGCCATGAAAGATTGGGCAGAAAGCGATAGTGAGTCCATTGCAAACCATAGTTCTATAGCAAATTATCTTAACCCTGAAATTTGGGAAAATTTAAAATTGGAACTTAATTTAGATAAAGAAAACCCTTTTAAGAATCTGGAGAGCATAATAAATCAATTCGGGCCTGAAAGTGAACATCACTTAAAAATTGACCGTGCAGATAATAATATAATTGTTAAATTAGAAAATAAAACTGATTTTGATATTGAGGCTAATTTAAAGTCTTTAATAATACTTCACTTAATTTTATATGTTATTATCTCTTCCTTGGAAAAAACTACACATAAAAAATACAAAATCATAGGTACTGGTCAGATTCCAGAATTATATATTAAAAAAGTATAGTGTTATTCTTAAACTAACAATTATATATATTTAAAAAATTTAAAATTAATAAATAAACAGGAAATCCGGATTAAAATTATAAATACTTAATTTTAAATTAATTATAAAAAGAATAGCGGGGCCTAGATTTGAACTAGGGCTCTCGGGGTTATGAGCCCCGCGGGATCACCAGACTACCCCACCCCGCTGTAACTAAACATTAGTGGTATTCCTATATAAAGGTTTCCCTCAATTTTCCAAAATAAATAAAAATATCCTTATTTTATTGAATTTCATAATTAATTTTTGTTTGAGAAAATAGAAAAAAAGTTATACAAATATATATTCCAAACATGAAAAATAGAAAAATAGAAAAATAGAAAAATAGAAAAATGACAGCTTATCACTATTAATTTAGCTTAATCTGTTGACTTAAGGAGAAGATTTCTCTTCTTCAACTCCTTCTAGATTTTTAAGCCGATTATCCAGTGAATCCATTTTTTTATTAGTGTAACCCCTATACTCATTGAATCTATGTTCTAATTCATCAATATTGCGAGTAACTACATCCATTCTTTTTTCAAGGCCATCCACATCAGTTTTAGTTGCCAAATCCCAGTCTTTAATTAATTCATCGCTTTTCTCATCTAAAAAAGCATCAATTCTGTTGGAAAGAACATCAGTGCTAATAGGAACCTCTTTAACTTTTCCCATTATTTTATCACCCATTCCGGACATTTTTTCCCCTACACCCGCTGTTTTTTGTCCCATTGCAGACATAGACTCATGACCCCCGCCAACACGATCTCCAAACTCATATACTTGACTTTTAAATTTACCAACACTGGCATTGTTAGAATTTTGTAAATAATAATAAAATAGTACTACAATCGCTCCGGCCAATACAAGAATTGCCAGTAATGATATAGCATCCATTTTTAGTCCCCTTTAACCTTTTTAATATTTTTATCTAGTTCTGATTCCTTATTCTCAATCTCATTGAGCATTTTCTGCAGTTTCTTGAACTCGGTTTGGGCTTCTAATCTAGCCAATCTCTCACTTATTTCAGTATGGAGATAACCAATTTCAGCCATTAATTCCGAAGTACCTTGGCGAATATTAATTAGGTTATCTTGCTGGTCTTTAGGTAATGGAATAGCAGTTTCCATTAATCTTTTAGATTCCATATCTTTTTCCACCAGAGATATCTTTTTGAGTTCTATTTGTTTATCCATGAGAATAGCATTATTCTGAGTTTCCCTAACTCTTCTCCATTGAATAACCACTACTACTATAGCTATTAATGCAATTACAGCAATTATTAACAGAAAAATATTTTGTGGTATCGCAATCGTGCTTGAAGCCATAATTTCCCTCCATTTATTTTTTGTATGGTATCATATATAAAAATTCTTATTTATACTTAATTTCTAAGTCATGAATGATATAGTTTGTTTTTTTAAAAATTAGCTTATTTAAAGCACTTTGAAAGTAATTATTCTTGTGAATTATGCTTAAAAATAAATCATTTGGAAAATGAAATAGTATAAATCTATTAAAGCATAACTAAAAAATATAAAAAGCAATATAAAAATTCTAATCTGATATATTCATATAAATTCAATAATTATTAACTAATGAAATCGTGATCTTATGATAG
>DAWK01000031.1 GCA_002509745.1 Methanobacteriaceae archaeon UBA349
CAAACATCTACTCAACCAAAAAAAATTATGAGTCAGCCTCATTATAAAATAAAAAAAATTGAATAAAGGATGTAAATCAGATAAAGTGAATCTGATTTAAAATTATTTAGAAATTTATTCTCTCAGACAACATTAAAGGCAGGGGCAGAGCCCTAAATGGCATTTCATTAGTTTCTTCTTTAACTAATTTTACCAGATCTTCTCTAGTCATAGCCTGTTTTTCCTGGGTTTCACGAATGTTAATGGTTAATTCTTCACTTTCCAGTTCATTATCACCAATAACAGTCACATAAGGCACCCAATCAGTGGCAGCATTTCTGATTTTCTTACCTACCCTTTCAGGTCGGTCATCCACATCTACCCGAACATTTTGATCCTTTAATTCTCGAGCTAGTTCTAGAGCATAATCCATATGTCGCTCTGCAATAGGCAGTATTCTCACCTGAGTAGGGGAAAGCCAAACGGGTAACATTGGAGGCTTTTCATCCATTTCAACGGCTGTTTTTTCCAGTAAACTGCAAATTACACGTTCTATACTTCCAGTAGGACTACAATGAAGGATTATTGGGTAATCTTCTTGCTCATTCTCTTCTAAGAAGGTTATATCAAATCTTTCTCCACTTTCAACATCAATCTGTACAGTTGGATTCTCTATAGGCCTTCCCAGATAATCAATAGCAGCAAAGTCCATTTTAGAAATCCAGTAGTTTTTTCTCTCTGGTAAAATTTCTAGAAGCACTGGTTTTCCAATTTTTTGAGCAGAAGCATGCATCCAATCTTTGTGCTCATCATAAAAGTCCTGAGTGGCCCGGAATATAACTTCGTAATTAACATTGAAGTCTTCCCCAGTTTGCATACAGATACCTATCTGTCGGTCGAATTCCACCAGTGATTGGCCTAAATCCCGGCACACCGTATGTAAATCCGGCATAGTGAATCCACGCAGCCTTTTGAGTCCCACGACTTCCCCTTTTTTCTCCATGCGGAAACTGTAAGTAGAAAGTTCATAAATTCGGGCAGGTAAGTTCTTCCAGGTCAGGAAAGAATCAGATAATACTCTAAAAGCACCGAAACAGCAGGCGTATCTGAGCATAAGTTCTTTTTTCTTATGGCCCAGTCGGTACTGCCTTTCTCCAAATTTCTCGGCATGTACTCGAATAGCATCATCAGCCAGATCATACATGATTGGAGTTTCCACGGGCATGGCTCCCTCTTTGGTTACAAGCAAATAAACATAATCTGCCAGCAGATCTCTTATTAATCGGCCTTTAGGATACCATCTAAGGTGTCCTACATCAGCAGAAGGTTCGTAATCTGCTAAACCCTTTTCTTTCATTAATTTAACGTGAGGTGGTTCTTCACCAGATGATTCTGATTTTCCTAGTTCGTATTTGGTCAGTTGCTCCAGGTCCTTGTTGTGGAAGTCGAATTCTTCCGGAGCAATAAGATGGCCTTTATCCAGGATATACCATTTGGATTCTTCTCCTTTTTCCTTCTCTTTTTCCTCGGTTTTTTGAGAAGTTATGGTACGGGAAAGTTCAGATAATGGGTGTCCTTTGCAGGATACTTCAAAGGATTTGTACCATCCAAAGGGAACTCTGGCCACTTTTATATCCAGTTCTGCCAGTTCAGATTCTATTTCAATCAAAATCTTTTTAGCTGCATCAGGAGAACTTAATGAAGAACTTAGGTGAGCATAGGGGTAAACTACCACATTTTCAGCCCCTACTTTAGAGAAAACATCCGCTATTTCTTTTACAGCGTTTTCTACTACACCATTAATATCTGATTCATCTTCTTTTTCTACAGCAGTGAAAGCTACCAGAGAATTTTCAAATGATCCTTTTTTCTTTTCATCGTCTATTTTTTCAGCTATTTTCGTTTTAGACTTGGTTTGATACTTTAAATAATCAGAATGAATTAAAAGTACGCGCATTTAATCACCTTCTCCTATGAAAAGGAGTATAATTTCTTCTAGAATTAATATAAAAATATTATATAATTATCTATAAATAAAATCTGCAATATTATTATATAAGATTATCCTCAAGAAACGATTTTCCATTATTCATTATATTATTTTTATAATTCTATTAATAGTGAAATATTTGTTTATTTTTATTAATTAATTAATTAAGAGATGTGGCCTGAAGATTAAAAGATATACATCAAATTAATCTTTAACACTATTTTTTTTAGATTTTTCGGGTCTTTTAGGCATATCCCCTTCCCACATATTCTCAAATACATTGGCATAGTTTTGAGCGATTTCCGGATACTGATTCCAGACACCGATGGCACTTTGGGCCACGGCCTTCTTCTCTTCTCCTGAAAATTTGGAAAATATGAGCATCATTTCTTTACCGTCCCTCACAATCATTTTAACAAAGGGTATCTGGTAAATTCTAACTTCAGCCTTTATTCCCTTCAATTCCTTGGATAGATGGATTTTTTTATCATCAATAACAGTAAAGGGGGCGGCCATTATTTTAGTTTTTACTCCCCTGCGTGCGGCCTGATTAATTTTTTCTTTAAGATTCTCTGCCTCTTCTTTGAACATGAACCCGGCCCGTATATTAATGCTTTCCTTGGCCCGAGTTATAATTTCCATTTCTTTGCGAATAATTTTTTCAGGACCGTGAATAAGCCATATGGGTGCTGGTAATTTGGAAATTTGGCTTTCATATGTACTGGTGAGATCCAATTCAGCTTCTTCCAGATCCTCCAGTAATTTCTGCTTATTCCTATAAAAAACTTCAGCGGGGGAAACCACTGTATATTTTAATGGTCTGCCTCTTTCAATTTCCACAAATCCTTTACGGGCCATATTCTTCAGTATGTCATATACCCGAGATCTAGGGACTTTGGAGGCCATACTAATTTCAGTGGCTGTGCCTGATATCATGGAGGTCAAAGCCAGATAAGTAGTGGCCTCATAATCAGTTAATCCCATTGTTTTCAATGAATTCCATGTTTTTTGGTCGATAGGCATCCTTATTAGCTCCTAATTAAAGCTGAATTAATTTAAAATTAATCCCATATATCCGATTATGATAGTAATTATGTTATTTTCAAATTAAATGAAAATAAAATATTTTATAATTTATTATAATGATAATTTTCTCTTATGATTAAAATTATACGATTCAATTAATATTTTTAGGAAATTTTATTGAAAATAATGAAATAAATTTGTTTCATTTTATACTCCCTTAGTGACAAAAACTATTTATACTTTACTGATAGGTTTTAATATAGGGAAAAAATCTGGAGATTAAAAAATGAATTACAGATGTATAATTTGCGCATATATATACGATCCCAAAAATGGAGACCCTGAAAATGGTATAGAGCCTGGAACCTCTTTTGAAGACCTTCCTGATGACTGGGTCTGCCCTCTGTGTTTTGTGGGGAAAGAACAGTTCGAGGCCATATAATCCAACTACCATGTCAAAATTAAGACGTCAAAATTAAGACATTATAGAGGAGATAAAATGGGATTTATAGATTCAATTCGTGGAATTAATAAAAATCAAAATCTTACCGTCGAAGGAGGAGATAAAGTGGAGAAAAAAGATTCATTAGATATGTTTTGTTACCAGTGCTCCCAAACTGCAAAGGGAACTGGGTGTACTATTAGGGGAGTATGTGGAAAAGAACCAACCGTGGCCAGATTACAGGACAACCTACTGTTTGCCATTAAAGGAATAAGTGCTTACCTTTATCATGCTCGGGAATTAGGTTACACAGATGATGAAGTTGATGCATTTCTAGAAAGAGGATTTTACTCTACCTTGACCAATGTAAACTTTGATGCAGGTAAATTTGTAGAACTAGCTTTAGAAGCAGGTAATATGAATATTAAAACCATGCAACTTCTAAAAAAGGCCCATATAGACAATTATGGTGAACCTGTGCCTACGGAAGTACCTGTTGGTGCAGTGAAAGGCCCTGGAATTGTAGCCACCGGACACAGCTTAAAAGCTTTAGAAGAACTCTTAAAACAAACCGAAGGGAAAGGAATCAATGTTTACACTCACTCAGAATTGCTCCCTGCTCATGGATACCCTGGTCTTAAAAAATACAAGCATTTGGTGGGACAATTAGGAGGCCCATGGTTTGATCAAAGAGATACCTTCTCCAAATACCCAGTAGCCATTGTAGGAACTTCTAACTGTGTTCTAATTCCAAAAGACGAATACAAAGAAAGAATGTACACTGTGGGTGTAGCCGAACTTCCAGGAGTACAACACATTGAAGATTACGACTTCACTCCCGCAATTGAAAAGGCCTTAGAATTAGGTGATCTAGAAGAAGAAGTAAAAGAAACCACTTTAACCACTGGATTCGGAGCTTCAACTATCCTCTCACTAGCTCCTAAAATTAAAGAACTTGTAGAAGCTGGAAAAATCAAACAATTCATATTAGTAGGTGGATGTGACTCTCCATTAATCCAGGCCAAGTACTATACTGAATTTGTGAAAAATTTACCAGACACTACAGTGGTTTTAACCTTAGCTTGTGGTAAATACCGATTCAATGCTATGGATCTAGGAGATATTGAAGGCGTACCAAGACTAATAGACATAGGGCAATGTAATGATGCTATTGTTGCCGTGGATGTTGCTGTAGCTTTAACCGAATTATTCGGCGTAGGACTGAATGAACTACCATTAACCATTGTCCTAAGCTGGATGGAACAAAAAGCAGCCGCTATCCTCTGGAGTTTACTGGCCCTAGATCTTAAAGGAATGTACATTGGACCAATTTTACCAGGCTGGGCCAATGATGATATCCTGAATGTCTTAGTAGAAAACTATGACCTTAAACCAATCGGTGATGCAGAAGAAGATATTAAAAAAATTATGGGACTTTAATTAATTCCCAATTATAAGGTCCTCCCCATGTATTTTAGGGCCTTATTTTTTTATTTTTAAGGAGACCGTAAATGAAAATTACTAAGGTTAATGAAGTAAATATCTCTAAAACTCCACATAAAGTAGATGTGCGTAAATTATATGATACTGAAAATGCAGTAGCAGTTCATATAACTTTAAAACCTGGTGAATCTCTTAAAAGACATATAACACCAGTTGATGTGTTTTTTTATGTTTTAGGAGGCACAGGTGTCGTGGAAATTGGGGAAGAAAAAGAAGAAGTAGAAAAAGATTCTTTAATTGAAAGCCCCGCCAATATAGTGCATTGCTGGTATAATGAGAGCCATCAGGATCTTCATTTCCTGGTTATAAAAGTTCCTCGGCCTACTAAAGATACCCGAATTATTTAAAATAAAAAAATGTCTTTATCTATTATAAAAAATATTATGATTTAATGTTATATCTAAATGGTGATTAAATGCAGGAAGACCTAAAATCAATACCACTGGCCATAGATGATTTAATAGACTATCAAGAAGGATCGGTAGTGAGTAAAGAAATAGTGAGAAAAGAGACGGGCACCGTGACTATATTTGCCTTTGATAAGGGAGAAGGCCTAAGTGAACACAGTGCTCCTTTTGATGCTATGGTGCAGATAGTTGATGGAACGGCACTGATAACCATTGGGGGAGAAGAAAATACTGTCAAAAAAGGGGAAATGATTATAATGCCCGCCAATGTTCCCCATGCTCTGCATGCTGTAGAGAAGTATAAAATGATTTTAACTATGATAAAATCCCAATAATATTTCTTTCTTTAATTCTAAGCCAGAAAAAAATAACTTATAAAAATAATTCTAATTTTAAATCTTAACTAAACTGATTTTAATCTTTTTTTGTAAATTTAAATGAAAAATACTGCTAGAAGGCCTGCCAAAATAATAATAGCAAATAAAACTCCTAAGTTTTTCCCGAAATTTCTAGTTCCTAAAAATAGAGCAATACCAAACTTAACTAGGGTATTGGATATACTGGCCAAAGTTATAGCCGTGACCGCCGTAGTAGAAGATAAAACATTATCCTGAGCCAGAAGGGCCATGCTTATAGTAATGGCATCCACATCAGCCACCCCGGAAATTATACTTGCTAAATAAACTCCTCTGCTCCCTAAATAAATGTTGGCCAATTTACTTATAAACAAAATCAATATGAATAATGCTCCGAAAATCAGGGCCGGTTTTAGGGAAAATGGATTTTTTAGCGTAATCTCTGAATCCATCTCTTTAATCGCTGAGCTTTTCCATACTGCAATTCCCAATAAAATTCCTAAAACTCCCATTACTACCATAGGCGCTGCTAAAAGCGGTGCCAGAGAAGGATTTATAACCAGAACCTCGAAAAATATCCTTAAAAACATCATGGAACTGGCCACCACCGCAGCAAAAACAGCTGCTTTCATTAGAGCATCTGATTCCTTTACTCTAGCCGCCATAGCAGTGACAACTGCAGTACTAGAAACTAATCCTCCCACAACTCCAGTCAAGCCCAGACCGCGTTCAGGACCTACAATTTTCATCAAAATATAACCAGCATAACTTATTCCCGAAATAAAGACTACCATGAGCCATATCTGATAAGGATTAAACACCTCCCAGGGCCCCATGGTCTGGTTAGGTAAAAGAGGCAAAATAACAAAGGCAATAATCAAGAATTTTAAGGTATCTGTCATCTCTTTTTGGCTGATTTTTTGAGCTATTTTGTGTAAACCTGGTTTTAAAGCCAGTAAAGTAGTTATTATAATGGCTAGAATAGGTGCCAGCTTGTATCCATCATCCCAGTAGCACATTAATCCCAGAGAAAAGGTTAAAAGAGCAGTTACTTCTGTAGTAAGACCTAAATCCCCATTATCTTGAGTGCTGACCCAGTAACTAAGTCCTACCAAAAATGAAAGTCCTGCGAATGCTATTAAATAGAAATAAGTAAATATCTCCGATAGATAGGCCGATAATATACCTAAAAGGGCTATAAAGATGAAAGTTCTTATTCCTGCAAATTCGGTTTCCTTACTTTTTCGTTCCCTTTCTATACCAACCAGTGCACCAATGGCCAGGGCAATAATAAACTTCAGAATCAGTAAAGTATCCATGTTTAATTATATAAGTTTCAAACATAAAATAATATTCACATTAAAATTTTACTAAATCTAAATATATTTTACTAATCTAATTTTTTACATTTCAAATAACTATTAAATCAAAGAAATTAATTAAAAAAATAAAAATTATGGTGGTTTCATGAGAAGTGATAACATAAAAAAAGGCATACAAAGAGCCCCTCACCGGTCTCTACTCCGGGCCTGCGGCGTGACTGATGATGACTTTGAAAAACCATTTATAGGTATCGCCAATAGCTACACCGACATAGTACCTGGCCATATTCACCTAAGAGAGTTAGCAGATACTGTTAAAGTTGGAATAGGTCAAGCTGGCGGAGTACCATTTGAATTTAATACCATGGCCATTTGTGATGGAATTGCCATGAATCATGACGGAATGCGTTACTCACTGGCATCAAGGGAAATAATCGCAGATACTGTGGAGAGCATGGCTCAAGCCCACAGCTTAGATGGGCTGGTTTTAATGCCTACTTGCGATAAAGTAGTTCCTGGTATGCTCATGGCCGCTGCAAGGCTAGATATACCTTGTATTGTAGTTACTGGAGGACCTATGATGCCTGGAAAATTCCAAGGCAAATCTGTAGACCTCATAAATGTCTATGAAGGAGTAGGGGCTGTCACTTCTGGTAAAATGACTGAAGAAGAACTGGGTGAGTTAGAAAGATGCGCCTGTCCTGGAGCAGGATCCTGTGCTGGTTTATTCACTGCCAACACCATGGCCTGTCTCACTGAAGCTCTAGGTATGAGTTTACCCGGATGCGCTACAGCTCATGCTGTTGATTCTAAAAAAATGCGTATTGCACGATTATCTGGTGCCCGCATAGTAGAAATGGTTAAAGAACAACTATTACCTTCTCAAATAATGACTCAAGACGCATTTAGAACATCAGTAGCCGTTGATTTAGCATTAGGTGGTTCCAGTAATACTACCCTACACATTCCAGCCATTGCTAGCGAACTGGAAGATAAAGGAGTTAAAGTTGATCTGGAGCTTTTTGATAAAATGAGTAAGGAAATTCCTCACATTGCATCCATATCCCCTGCAGGAGAACACATGATGCTGGACCTGGACCGGGCCGGAGGAATTCCAGCTGTTTTAAAAACTCTGGCAAGTAAGATAAACACTCAAAATCCAACATGCACCGGCCTTTCTATAGAAGAAAATCTGAAAGGGGTGGAAGTGCGTGATGAAACAGTTATCCGGTCTCTTGAAAATCCAGTGCATAGTGAAGGAGGAATAGCTGTTCTTAAGGGCAATCTTGCACCTAATGGTTCAGTTATCAAGCAAGGTGCCGTTGATGAGAATATGATGGCCCATACTGGACCTGCTAGAGTATTTAACAGCGAAGATGAGAGTGTAGAGGCCATATTTAACCATCAGATAAAAGAAGGAGACATTATTGTCATTCGATATGAAGGCCCTAAAGGCGGTCCAGGTATGAGAGAAATGTTAAATCCAACATCCGCCATTGTGGGGATGGGAATAAAATCTGTGGCCCTTATAACAGATGGAAGGTTCTCTGGAGGAACTAGAGGTCCGTGCATTGGCCATGTATCTCCCGAAGCCATGTCAGATGGACCCATAGCCGCCATTCATGACGGAGACATTATAAAAATCGACATTCCTCAGCGAATTCTAGAAGTAGAACTTTCTGATAAAGAAATTCAAGAAAGAATTGCTTCTACAGTTAAACCTGAGCGTAAACTTAAAGGATGGCTCGCCAGATATCAAAAACTGGCCAGTTCCGCGGATAAAGGTGGAATTTTAAGGTAAT
>DAWK01000013.1 GCA_002509745.1 Methanobacteriaceae archaeon UBA349
ATTGTATTTAATGGCCTGACCCAAGAGGGGGGAGGCATAAATGGTTCTTTTTATTTAAGGGTAATGGTTCAAGTGTAATTTTCTATTAATATTTTATATAATCAGTCTAATAAAGTTAAGATTGGAGAGGGGGTTACTATAAAATGAGATTGAAAATTAATATTTTTTGTATAATGATACTATTAGTAATAGTTTCATTATCAGGTTGTACATCGAACACTGCTAATTTTACGGGTCAATTTATATCTTTTGATTATCCTATTTCATGGAATATGCTTGATAATAGTGGAAATGGTTCTGATATGGTTTATCTGCTTCCAGATGATGAATTAGGCGATAGTAAAAAAGTTAAGGTAGCTATTATGGGGCCTAGATGGGATTCTAGTTTAGATAATTATATGGCTTATACAGTTATGGCTTCTAAATCAGCATATGTTAGTGATACAAATGAGAATCTAGTGAATGATCCTAATTATAAATTGTATAAAAACCAATCAGTAGTTATTAATGGTTTAAAAGGTTTTGATATAATAGTTCAAGGATCAGAATATGTGACATTAGGAGATAAACCAAAAATAACTGAATTTATTGTTCTACAAAATGGATCCGATTATTATGAACTTCGTCTGGAATTACCATCAGAACTAACAATAAACTCTACAGAAACAAAACAATACCTAGAACAATTCCAAACAATAGCAAACAGCTTCAAACTCCAATAAAATCATTAATAAATTCTTTATTTAATGGTCTGACCCAAGGGGGGAGGGGTAGGCATAAATGTACTTTTAATTTATAAGTAATGGTTCAAGTGTAAATTTTATTAAAAACTAAATATTAGAATAATCATAGTATATTTGATAATATGACTATTGCCATTTCAATAAAAGTGAATGATGGGGTTGTATTAGCAGCAGATAGTGCTTCAACCATCATTGGACAAGATAATAAGGGACGATTAGGAGTAATTAATGTTTATAATAATGCCAATAAAATTTTTAATTTGTGTTATGATGAGCCAGTGGGTGTTATCACTTGGGGATCTGGAAGTATTGGGCAAGAATCAATTTCTACACTTGTAAAAGATTTCAGAAATCAACTAGATTTAAATGATGGATATGAAATCAAGAACGTTGCCAAAGAATTTACAAAATTCATTTGGGAAAAATATGATGAAGAATTCAAAGAATGGCCAGAAAAACCGAATTTAGGATTCATGGTTGTTGGTTATTCTGATAACCGACCTTTAGCTGAAGAATGGAAAATTGATATCCAGCAAGGTATTTGTGAAAAACCTAAGCAAGTTCGAAAAGAAAATGAAATTGGAATAACTTGGAATGGCGAAACAGAAGCAATAAATAGAATTTATTTAGGTTATGGTGGAAATTTAATTAGAATTTTAGAATCTGAAAAGATAGATCAGGAAATTATCGAACGAATAATATCAAAGCATCATGATTCGTATTTATCTATGTTACTTCCTGCTATGCCAATACAAGATGCAATAGATTTAGCAAAATTTCTTGTAGAAACAACAACTCAGTTTTCAAGATTTGTTCCAGGAGCTCCCACTGTAGGTGGGCCTATTGAGATTGCAGCAATTACTAAACATGAAGGATTTAAATGGGTGAACCGGAAACATTATTATAATAAAGATCTTAATCCAATATGGTGATGGTTTATGAAAAAGAAAATGAAATTAGAGCCTCCATACAATTATACTTCAATTGCTATTAGTTCGAATAGTGTGACTTATGTAAATCCAATGCCCCGAATTAATGAGGAACCTGTATCTGAAGAATACATTCATAAACTCTCTGAAATCAGAAAAAGTGTGAAAAAAGGTGAATGTGTTGATATAGGGGCTGTGGAAAACTTTGCAAAAAGATATGGGCTATGAAATTAAAATTTCTAGTTATGTGGATAATAAGTTTTTAATCCTTTCCAAAAAGGATAAAGATCAATTAAATAAAATTTCTAAAAAATTAGCACATATTGCAAAGAACCCCTATCATTTTGAACCTTTAAGGGGAGATAAACACGGAGCTAGGAAAGCTAGAGTGGGGAAATATAGAATAATTTACGAGATTAAAGAATCTCAAAATATAGTTTTAATTTTAGATTATGGCCATAGAAAAGAAATTTATGGCTAGGTTAGCTTAAAAGGAACATACTTTTTTTATTAATAATAAAATCATATTAAAATAAAAATAAAATTATAATAAAAATAGATTATAATAACTCAAGCATTAATTGGATTTCCATTAGCTAAAATATTCTTTAATTCGCTTTCAAAGATATAATATCTTTTATTCTGCCTTTCAGCATAATATGAATAGGTCATTCGCTCAAGATTAGCATATAATCCTTTTAGACGATCTTCAATAGGTTTTGGTGATTCATACTCATCTGAATTCATAAGATTATAAATATTTTTTAATTTATCTAAGTTAGTGTAAACCTCATAAATTTTTAATAATTCATTTTTATTAAAAACAATTGATAAAGAAGATGCATTTTTTTCTAAAAATATGCTTTTAAAAGATGGTAAGGATGTATTTAAAATTTTTAAAAAGTTAAATTCTTCCTCTGATGATTTAATTTCTTTTTTAAAAGTTTTTAATAAATTAAGATTATGTTCAATTTCTATATAAATAAGAAATTTAACCGCTTTCTTTTTGGAATTTTGTTTTCTATATTCTCTAATATAATAAGAAATCTCATTGAGTAAAAACCCAACAAACACGCCAATTATTATAAAAATTCCTTGCCATAAATTTAACGATTCTGAAGCCATTTAAATACCATTAATCAATTTTTTACATATAAATAAGATTAAAATTCAAAACCAAGTAATGAATCTTCTGGAGAATTATCATGCAAAGTAAGCCTTACATATTGATTAATATCAAAATTTTCTAGATATTTGTGGGGTATTGTGTCAGAATTGATTGTACAAATGTATTGGAATTCTTTTTTCATTCCTTTTTGATGGGCTAACTTCAATGCTCGAGCATATTGTCTAGAATCAACATCAGCAAATATGGTACTATCATGAATTAAAAAATCAATTTTGTTTTGTTCACAAAATGTTTCAACTAACATTAAATCATAACAAAATACAATCATTTTAGAAATTCCCGAGCTTTTTCCTCGAGGTATTTCAATTTCAAAATCGTAACCTTTATCTTGATTTATAATAAGATTTCCCGGCGTGTTATATAATGAATCTGAATTTTCACTAAACAATTCAATAGATTTTTCCCAATGGATTCTACTTTCATCATAATCTATTTCAAATCTGGATTCCAATGCTAAAAGGTTTTGTTTAATGATTTTTTTCTGTTTAGATATACTTTCGAACTCTGAAATTCTTGAATTAACTTCTTCTAGTCTCTGTTTTTTTTCAGAATAAATGCCTTGAATCTCAGTATATTCTTGTAATGCGCCAAAATTTTTTAGAATTTTCATATAATTTGATCTTGATTCACTCTTTTGTGAAATTTGTTCATCTATTTCAGATAATGAAAACTTTAAGTCATCAATTTCAGATTCTAAAAATTTTTTCCTATTTTCAATTAAATCACTATGAAAAATTTTAGCATCCTTTAATGTTTTTTTTACATTTTCCGGAAACAATAGTCCTGCATCTTTATATAATATTTCTAAATTTATAAGGTTTGGTTCTTTTTCTTGTGTTATCGTTTCTTCATATCTTTGAAGTTGTTTATTTAAAAATGAAGATTTATTTACCAAATCATGAATTTCTTTAGTCAATTCATTGGCATTTTTTTCAGTAGATTTGTACGAAGGAAGCACTTTGAAAGTAGTTAATTCATTTTTTACTTCTTTTACTTCTTTTTTTAGTCTAATTTGCTCAGGAACTAATTTACCTCTTGAAATTTGTAAACCTTCTTGAAGCAAATTATTTCTTTTGTTTAGTTTTTTATTTTCATCTTGAAATTCTTGATATTTTGAAATGAGTTTCCAATCTAATCCCAGACAAAAACTAGTGCAAACTTTCCAATTAACAGTTTTATGCTTGTTATTCTCATTTATGAATGGAGATTCCATTTCAAAAGCAGTTCTTCTAATAAAATAGGGAATTAATGTCCGAAAAGTAGGTTTATATTTGAAATTGCTAGTCTCTTCTAAATCAAATAAAGCTTTTCCTAAAAGTTCATTCCAATTATTAACCTCGTAAAACTGAAAATCTCCTTCAGTATCATATTTTGGTTTAATTGGAAATTCATTTAAATTTCCTTCAACTATAACAATATCTTCATTTTTAACAGATCTGGATGCAAGCACGATTCTACCAAATAAATCTAATTTAATGTAAAAAATCCAATCATCAATGTCTTCAAAAGGAATTCTATCTTTATTAGGTTTGGATCCTAAGCAAAAATGTATAATGTGGATCAATGTTGTTTTACCAAGACCATTTCTACTATTTTGATCTCCCGAATTTTTTTCGCTATCGGCAAGTATAATATTCAATCCTTTTTTAAAAGAAATAGGTTTGAATTGACTATTATTTGAATATATTTCATAAATCATTTTTGATCCTCATAATCTTGTTATTATGAAGTTTTATTAAACCTAAAATGTATAACATATCTAAAGCAAGAATGAAACGTTCATAGCTTCCAATATCTGAAATATTTTTAGATTCATACCATAATTGGGATAACGATTTTGAATGTGATAATTTAGATAATAAAACTGCACCAATACCTAATAATGTTTCATTTTCTTGGAGATATTTAGTAGGCATGATCATTTCTCAAACACCTCACATATCTCAAACAAATAACATAAAACAGCTAAACTTGCAGCTTTTTCAGGATAGTTAATTGTTCCTTGTTCTGCAAAATTAATCATGTCAAAAAAAATTGAATCTCCATCCAAACCTTGCTTTTTAAGATTTTGATATTTTTGTTTAAATTCTATCTTTACAGGATCTATAAAGTTTATTTCAATTGATTCCATTCTTTTGAAGAATCCTTGAACTTCTTTTCTTCGGGAAATGCCGGATTTAATTAATCCTTTTGTTTCTCCGCTTAATTTATTTTTATCAATTTTTTTGCTGATTTCAAGATTTTTATTAAATTCATCAGCATCATCTTCAATTAAACAGAAATTCCCAGATTTAATATGTTTTATAGCAATTTCAAGTTCAGGAACGCCAAAACTTAATAACCCTTCATCTAATTTTTCTTTAACCCATTTTTCATGATTTTTTTTCATTTCACGAAGGTTCTCAACAGTATAAGTATTTTCTTGATCATCAATTATTTTATGACAATTTCCACATAGTAAAATCCAATTTTCATATGTATCTTTTTTTGAGAAATTAGGATCTCCACGTGAACCTCCAGTACTATGTGCAACTATATGGGCTATAATTCCTATTTGAGAATGTCTATCTAATTCAGTAGCATCTTTTATGACTAATTCCCTACATTTAGCACATCTACTTGCAGATAATCCATATAAAATCTTAATATCTTTTGGAGGATATTTTCTTCTCATGTAAACCCCTTAAATAACTATTATTATAATGATATTCCATTTTAATCTATATAAATGATTAATATTTTTAATATCTCTACTTCAAAAGATTTATTATATCTATCACATTTATTAAATTTAATCAGAATAAATGAGCTTTCAGTATCTGATTAGATCCTGTTTTTTCTGTTTTTTCTCCTATTTCTGTTAGTATTTTTAATCCGTGCCTGACGTCTCCTATTTCATAAGCACGATTTGTTACTTCTTGAATAATTTCATCAGAAATAACATCCTTGTAGAATCCTATCCTGCAGCGTTCACTTAGTATGCTGAACATTTCTTCTCGTGTATATGATGGGAATTGTATTTCAATGGGATAAAAAACTGTTGCTACATTAGGATCTATAATCATTTTTGTTAAATGAGATGTTATGGTAAATACTGTTACTTTGGCCCCAGGGTAGGTTTCATGAGCACGTAATAAAGTATAAAGCGTCCTATTCAAGTCTTTACTGGTTTTAATAAAATCAAAATCATCCAGGGCCACTATGAGGATCTTATTTTCTTTTATTACATGGTCCATGACTTTATTATAGATAGAAAAAGTTGATAGGCCACCTACAGATACTCTTTGACCGAATATTTTCTCATGGATCTTAATGNNATGAAAACCTTATATTCAGTAGTATAACTTTGACAGTTAACATGAACGCAAATAGCATTATTATAGTTTTCTTCAACTAATTCAAAGAATTTATTCACAGCTGTTGTTTTTCCAGATGCACATGGGCCTACAAGCATCATATTCTGCGGTTTATGATCTCGTTTCAGTTCACGGCTATGCACAGCCATCTTTTTTAGTTGATGATCACGGAATTTATAGTTTTCAGGCATATACTCAATAGTAAATACATCTTTATCCCTGAAAATAGTCCCCTCTTCATTAATAATATCCAGTAACGTTTTAACTTTCATTTATATACAACACCAATAGTTTCTTAATCAACTATTATGTGCTTTGAATATAGATGTCAAGTGTAAGAGAGCAGGTGAAAACTAATAAAAAAAATGAATATATTGTTTATTATTTATTTTTTATTCATGTTTTTCAGGAAATCAGCGAAACCATCCGGATCTTTAGTTGCATATTCTAGTATCTTTTTGAATTCTTTATTGATTTCTTCTTGTTTTGCTCTGATGTCTTGATTTTCACGGACAATCTCTT
>DAWK01000192.1 GCA_002509745.1 Methanobacteriaceae archaeon UBA349
AGGAATAAGACAAAAAACAGAAAGATATGTCCTTAAATTTTATACCTTCAGCTCACCTGAAAGCTTCACATCAATCCTAGATTATCTTGAATACCCCCTAGCACGTGCAGCAGCAAAACCCACGGAACCAGAAGATTACCTGTTCCCTGGCCACAAAGGAAGGATGAGTCCACAGAATATGCAAGATATTTATGCTGATGTAAATGACCGTTTAGGCCTGGGGTGGGTAGGGAAACACAGGTTCTTTCACAGTCATGCAATGAGAAAATTCTTTGCAAATACACTTGAAGATGCTGATATTGGTAGCAGATCATTTGATCACATGATGGGCCATAGCCCTGGAAAAGTTAAAGATGCTTATATTAAACCTAAAAAAGATAGATTAATGATTCAATATAAGAAAGCTTTACCTGAGCTATTAATGGAAAAAGTGATAGTTCAAGATAGGACCCCCGCACAGATTAAAGAGATTGTCCGTGAAAATCAAGACATCAGAGCCAAACAAGAAGAAATCAATAAAGAATTCAAGAAGATACTAGAGTATGCTAATAATGATCCTGATGGTTTTGCTGATTTCCTGAAAAACATGAATAAAAAATAAATAAAAACACCATTCTTTTATTTTATATAAGTTTATGATTTCAAGAGCAAAGAATATCTTGAACTGGAAAAACGTTTAGGTAATAAAGATAAAGAAAATCAGGAAATGCGTGAAGAGTTAAATAAACAGAAAAAAGAAAGAGAAGAATTTGAACAGTATGTCCGCAATAGATTAGAAAAAATCGACTAACACCATCATATTTAAAGTTTATCATTTGTTTTTCTGACAGTAACAGTTTAATATATGTATTACATAATATTCAATAATTTGAAAACTATTTTAAATGATTAATCATGAGGGGTTGGCATGGGATTACAAAATGAAGAAATATTACAAATATTATTAAAAAATTTTAATATTAAGGAATTATTGAACCCCAAATTAATTACTTGTTTAGAAGAAGAATTACCTAATTTTAATGCAGTTAATTTAACAATTACTGTTGGTGATGATAAGGCAATTGATGATATTATTACTTTTACTCATTTAAATCCAGAGTATGTCCTGGAGAACAAAACAATTTTAGATGTTAATAAAGGCGATACTTTAAATAAAATATATGCTGCTTTAAAAAAATATAATGAAAGGTAGATTCTAATGCATGTTAATATTAAAAAAGCATTTGGTTTCGGCAATAATATATTCTCTAAAGGTAATAGTCCTTCTTATAGTAGTAAAAGAGCAGTTCATCTAACAAATAAAAAAGAAAATTCCACATGGAACTCTGTTGAAAAACAAGTTTTTGAATATGCTTTTTCTGACAAATTTGGATTAATACGTAAATTGTCTATTAAGTTTAATTTAAAAAATCCTCTTGAAATAAGTGAATATTTACTTAATAATACTGAATTGATAACAATCTTATCTGAAGTATATCATATTATACGAACTAAATTCAATGACGAAGAATTAAGTCTTGAATTGATCTCAGATGATTATTCCGATATCAAATATCTAATTTTATGTATTATATCTAGTTCTTCCTCCGAGGAAATATTACCTAAACTTACAATTGTAGAGGATAATATTTTGGAATTAGACTATGATAATATGGATAAACCTTTAATTGATGTGGAGTTTCAATGAGTACATTCGATTGGTGGGAATTTCTTGAACTAGCAGATAATATAAAAGATATTGGTGATGAGGCAAGTTTAAGATCATCAATTAGTCGAGCATATTATGCTTCTCATGGAGCTTCAAAAAATTATCTTAGGGATAAATGTTATCATGGTATTCTTAGAGCTCATCGTCCTGAAAATCATAGTTATGTGATTGAAAAATTAAGGGATGATCCAGATAAGCTCAAAAATGATATTGGTAATAAATTACAGCGCTTAAGAATAAAACGTAACCAAGCAGATTATGATGATGTTGTTAAGAGAATACATGATGTATCAATGTTTTCTCTTTCTGATGCCAAAAAAATCCGTGCTAATTTATTTGAATTATTAAAATAATTTTCACACTCTTTTTACGTATATTCGCATTATTTTATTTTTTTAATTTAATTAAATTACTTTTCAAAGGCTCTCTTACACTTTCCATCTATATTAAAAGCACATAATAGTTAATTAAAAACTATTGGTGTGGTATTATATATGCAAACTAAAACTTTACTAGATATTATTAACGAAGAGGGGACTATTTTCAGGGATAAAGAAGTATTTACGATCGAGTTCATACCTGAGAATTATAAATTTCGTGATCATCAACTAAAAAAGATGGCCATGCATAGTCGTGAATTAAAGAGGGATCATAAGCCGCAGAATATGATGCTTGTGGGTCCGTGTGCATCTGGTAAAACAACGGCTGTGAATAAGTTCTTTGAATTAGTTGAAGAGCATTATAATAATGCTGTTTGTGTTCATGTGAACTGTCAAAGTTATACTACGGAATATAAGGTTTTCATTAAGATCCATGAGAAAATATTTGGCCAAAGCGTACCTGTAGGGGGATTATCAACATTTTCAATTTACAGCAAGGTCATGGATTATATAATAAAAGAAAATAAGATCCTCATAGTGGCCCTGGATGATTTTGATTTTATTAAAACCAGTAAAGACCTGAATCGGACACTTTATACTTTACTCCGTGCTCATGAAACCTACCCTGGAGCCAAAGTCACAGTATTCACCATAACATCTCATTTAACAAAAATGATTATAGATCCCAATGTAGCAACAGTTTTCTATCCCATCGAAATACAATTCCCATCCTATACCCGAGAAGAAATGTATACCATACTAAGCGAACGCTGCAGAATAGGCTTCTACAAAGATGTGATTTCTGATGAAATTATTCAAGAAGTAACAAATCGTGCTTATGAAATAGGCGACGTCCGGCATGGCCTAAAAATACTAACCGAAATAGGAGAAAAAACAGAAAAAACAGGATCCAACCAAATACAAAAAGAACATTTAGTATGAAAATATAAATAAACATAAATTTTTGTTGGAATGAGTAGAAAAAAGGGGAAAAAATGAAATTTAGTGATCATGGACTAGCAATAATAATTATTGGTATAATCTTGACAATATCAGTGTATTTATTCTTTTTAGGAATTCCATTGATAATAATTGGAGCATATTTTTTAAACAAAAAAGCCAATCGAGATGAGAATGAAATAAATGAAAAATTGAAGGATAAAAATAAAGAATTAGCTAATATTGATAATAAATTAAAAGAAAAAGAAAATCAATTAATTAATCTAGATGTTGAATTGGAAGAAAGAGCAAAAGAGAAAGATAAAGAAATAGATGAACAATTAAAGGATAAAAAAGAAGATTTGGCTAATATTGATAATACATTAAGAGAAATAGAAGAAGAAATGGCTAAAGAGCTAGATATTAAATTTAAAGAAAAAGAAACCCAATTATCTAAGTTAAATAATGAGTTAAACGAGAAAAAGAAAGGATTAATATTGGTAAATGATACGCTTGAAATGCAAGAAGTAGGATTATATGAACCAAAATATGATTTTCTATCAGCAACGTTATATAAAGAAAAATGGGATGAAATAAGGCAAGAACAAAAAGATTATATAAAAAATAAAATGGCAGCAATATGTGAAACTGAATGGACGGTTGATAATAGTATACAAAAAGGTAGAGCGATGGCTAATGCTAATATAAAACAAATTCTTAGAACTTTTAATTCAGAGTGTGAAGCGACAATAAGTAAAGTAAAGCTTTCAAATAGAGAAAATTCAATTAAAAGAATACAAAAATCATTTAAAACATTGAATAAATTAAATGAAAGAAATGCTGTAAAAATCACTCCACAATATTTAGTTCTTAAATTGAAAGAAATTGATTTAGCTATCGAATATGAGTTGAAAAAGCAAGAAGAAAAAGAGTTGCTAAGAGAAGCAAGAGAACAGGAAAAAGAAGAGCGAAAAATACAAAAACAATTAGATGCTGAAGAAAAAAAGATCAATGAACAAAAAAAGAGATTGGAAAATGATTTAAACAACATAGGTGCTGAACTAAGAAAAACTGAATCTGATGAAGAGAAAGAAAAATTACAACTTAAAATCAGAGAATTAGAGTTAGCTTTAGCAAAAAGTAAGGATGATATTGGCCAGATAGCTGATAGAAGAAAGCGAACAGGTGCAGGGTATGTATATATTTTATCCAATATAGGATCCTTTGGAGAAGATGTGTATAAAATAGGGGTAACAAGAAGAGATGAACCTCAAGACAGAGTAAGAGAATTATCTAATGCCTCAGTTCCATTTAAATTCGATACGCATGTATTTATTTTTAGTAAAGAAGCTTTTGAGTTAGAAAAAGAGTTACATAATCGATTTGATCATAAAAGAGTAAATAAAGTAAACAGTAGAAAAGAATTTTTCAATATCACATATGATGATGTTAAGAAGATTGTTGAAGAAAACAAAGAATTAGTGCATAGTTTCAGTGATAAACCTGAGGCACAAGAGTATTATGATACTTTGAAAATTGAGAAAGTACATAATAAAATCATAATATAATTAATTTTAAAATAATTCTCTACAAATTTTTAAAACTTATTTTTTGTTTTCTGTTTATGATATTAATACTATTTTTTTTAGTATATTTTTACACTTGAAGCATTACCCTTAAATAAAAAGTACCATTATGCCTCCCCCTCCCCCCTTGGGTCAGGCCAT
>DAWK01000191.1 GCA_002509745.1 Methanobacteriaceae archaeon UBA349
CAAAAGTCCATGATTTCAAGAGCAAAGAATATCTTGAATTGGAAAAACGTTTAGGTATTAAAGATAAGGAAAATCAGGAAATCAGAGAAACACAAGAAGACATAGCAAAACAATTCACTAAAATACTAGAATTCGCAAAAACAGACCCCGAAGGATTCATAAAACACATGAAAAAAGAATAAAAATAAAAATTTATTTATCCAATGGATTTCCGTTATTTATTAGTTTTTCAGCTAATTCAATGAATTCTTTAGCAAAATCGTTGTATTCTCCACTATAATTATAAGGCTCATAATACACTCCGTGACTAATAAATGGTTTATAAGGTGTGAGCGGTTTTAGATGGTTTTGATTAATTTCAGTTTTAATATGACTATATATTGATTCTAAGGAGTCTAAAGAGTTATAAAATTCTTGTATATTCTTAACATTTTTATCATCAAAAGCTGAAGTTAAAAATATATTTTGATTTCCCCAAATTACAGATTTGAAACGAGGCCAGGGCAATTCAATTAGTTCCAATGTGTAATTAGATGGATCTGTTTTATAATCTTCTTTTATTTTATTAATGAAATTATTTAATAATTCTAAATTACTATTTACTTCCATTTTAAAAAGATATCTGACTGATTCCATCTGCTTTTTTTCTTTTCTATGAGTAGAAAATTCACTTAATAAAAATCCTAAAATTACACCTATTAATGAAAGAATTACTGTTAATGATTCATTCATGAAATTCACCTAAATATAAAAAAAAATATTAATTAAATTTTAGTGTTTTAATTATCATTTCAAATCCACTTTTATCTGATTCATAATCATTTGTGGTTATGAAAATGTCATAGAAATTATCTCCTTTAGCGAAAAATATATCTACTCTTTGTCGATCAATGTTCGATCCAGTAGGTATATATTCAATACCTTTGACTCCTGCCACAGTCACTATTTTTTTATCATGTGTTCCAGTAATATTCTCATGTACATTTTGAGCTACTGCATTTAATGTAGCTGGAATTGCTGGAGGCTCTGATGCATATTCTTTTATTGAAACATTCATTATCTCACCCATCCCACTATTTGGAGTTGTTATGGAGCCATTTTCAACAGTCCATGTATCAGGATAATTAAAAGAAATACCCTCACCAGAATAAGTTTTGTTACCTGTACCTGAGTCGGTACACCCAGATATACTAACAATGCCTAATATTAATGTTATTGATAAAATAAAAATTAATTTATTCAAATACCCCTCCCCCTTTAAAATCTATAATAAAATAGTTATTTTTAATTAATATTAATTTATGTATAAATAATAGGTATTAAGACAATCTTTATAAGCGATGTTGTTAGAAGTTTAGTTTGTGTTTTTATCTTGTTGATAAATTCATTTTTTATGGAAGATCTACCCCTAGGTCTTCCATAAACCCCCCCATTAATGATTAGAATATTTTATTTTTTTATTAGTTTTCACTTGCTCTCTTACACTTTTCATCTATATTATACTCATCATAATAGTTGATTAAGAAACTAATTGGTGTGGTATTATATATGCAAACTAAAACTTTACTAGATATTATTAACGAAGAGGGAACTATTTTCAGGGATAAAGAAGTATTCACGATAGAGTTCATACCTGAGAATTATAAATTTCGTGATCATCAACTAAAAAAGATGGCCATGCATAGTCGTGAATTAAAGAGGGATCATAAGCCGCAGAATATGATGCTTGTGGGCCCGTGTGCATCTGGTAAAACAACGGCTGTGAATAAGTTCTTTGAATTAGTTGAAGAGCATTATCATAATGCTGTTTGTGTTCATGTGAACTGCCAAAGCTATACTACTGAATATAAGGTTTTCATTAAGATCCATGAGAAAATATTCGGCCAAAGCGTACCTGTAGGCGGCCTATCAACTTTTTCTATCTATAATAAAGTCATGGACCATATAATAAAAGAAAATAAGATACTCATAGTAGCCCTGGATGATTTCGATTTCATTAAAACAAGCAAAGACCTAAACAGAACACTATATACTTTACTCCGTGCTCATGAAACCTATCCCGGAGCCAAAGTCACAGTATTCACCATAACATCTCATTTAACAAAAATGATTATAGATCCCAATGTAGCAACAGTTTTCTATCCCATCGAAATACAATTCCCCTCCTATACAAGAGAAGAAATGTTCAGCATACTAAGCGAACGATGCAGAATAGGCTTCTACAAAGACGTCATCAGTGAAGAGATTATTCAAGAAGTAACAAATCGAGCTTATGAAATAGGCGACGTCCGACATGGCCTAAAAATTCTAACAGAAATAGGAGAAAAAACAGAAAAAACAGGATCCAACCAAATACAAAAAGAACATTTGGCATAAAAATGAATAATAAATTATTAAATAACCTTGATATAAAAATTTTCATTTGATTCATAATCATTTGATTCATAAATATAATAATAAATATTAACTCCAATGATAATAATTATTAATGGGTTAATAGGGCTAAAAGATTATCTAGCAACATTTAATCAATTTAATGAAAAAAAATAGTAAGTTATTCAATAATATTGCTATAATCTAAAATCAAATGATATAATTCAATAGGTTCTAAATTTTTTCGTTCATGTTTGGAGATATAGCAATGATAAAAATCATTTTGGATTTTGAACTTATCTAAACTAGACTCACTTATTTTTCTTTTTTTGAATTTAACATTTAGATTATTATTAATTTTGTCTACAATTGTTTTGATATCTGATTTATCTTCTTCACAGTAACCAATCATCCCCGCAAAAGACATTTTTTTTGAATATTTGCAGGTTATGAATCTTAAAATACCTTTATCAACATAATTAGCATAATTTGAATGATTCAATCGCTTGCATTCAAAAGCAAAATAAATACTTTCATCATTTGCTCCTGTGAATTTTGAAGTAACGCTAGTCACAAATATATCTATAAAACCCTCAGTTTTATTATTATCATTTATTGCAGCAGGTTCTGCTAAAAAACCACAAAGTTCAAGTCCAAATCTTTTTTTAGAAGCTGGATCTTGCAAATACTTTAGTAACATGTTTGTTAGACTATTTTCAAGGGGCATGCCATTATTAACATCTATCCCCTTAGAATTTTTCCTAACGGTTTTACCATCATGAATTATTTCATTATATGAAAAAAATATATGTTTTAGCACGGATTTAAAAATGTTTAGTAAATATGTTTCATAGAGGTCTGGGTTAAATGAAGAGGCCGACATATATTTCATCCCCTTTTTTCCACATAATTTTTAAACATAATGTCTAAAAATTCACCCAGATCTAGCCACGCGATGGCTTTATGCCAATTTTTACGCTCACAAGGTTTAATAATAGAGAAAGATGTCCTTGTGAACTCTTTAAGGTCTCTTTGGACATATATTTCACCAATTTCTTCTAATGAGATGATTCCTAGATTATTGATAATTTTACTAATATCTCTTTCTTTCTTAAATTGTATGGGATTTAACGGTTTGTCAGGAACAATTTTGAAATTCATTCCTACAAAATATTCTGTATCATATATTTCTACCAAAAAATGCTGAGGATCAAAACTGTTTTCAAAATGATTCAAAAAAATCTGGGCGTAATCAATCAATTCCTGCTTTTCAGGAATTTTAAGAGGGTCTTGTTTCTCTTTTAATAACGGTATTGAAATATTAACTGCATAATCTATTAAATCCATTTCTAAATCATTTAAGTTGTAAAAATCAAATATTATCTCATCAATTCTGGATTCTAAAGAACTCAACCTTTTTAAACTGTCACCATACCCATGTTTTTCGGCATTATTTATTTCATGCTCTAATTTATCAACTTTTTCAAAAAGATTTTCATCTTCTATTAATTGCTGTGAAAAAGGAAATCTTAATTTCTCTTTGGCGGAAGTTCGATGTATATCAATTCCCACCGAGCCTGTTAAAAAAATATAATAAGTGAACAATTGAGAATTAATTGCACTTAGAATATTCTTTAATAATATTTTATCATTAAATGATCCTTTAATTGCAAGAACTGTATGTAAAAATATTATTTTCCGCTCTGAAAATGCAGCAACTGATCTGTGATTAGGGTCCGTACTAAAATTAATAAGTATGTTTGGCGGTTCTAATAACTCTTTTTTTATACGTTTAACCTTATCTTTTCTCCATTTACTTGTATAATCAATATGGTATCTTTTTAACCTTTTCTTAGAAAGATCAAGATACGGTAAGTCAACTAAATTTGTAACATCATGTGCTTTTCCAGGACCACTAGGGTTTACTCCAACGCCATGAATTAATGTTTCACTTCGATTTATAAAGTCCCCAATAGGTTCATAATCTTCATGTAATCTTTTTATAAAATAAAAATCAAGGGTATTGCCAACTAACAGAACTTTCCATAGCCAATCAAATTTCAACAATTCGCACTGTTTTATATTTTTGATATCATATTTCTCAATCACGATTTTTCCAAATAAATTGAAAAATCGATTAGGCTTTACAGAAATATGTTCAATTAAATTATCATCGGTATCCTGATTTTCTGCAAATTTATAAAATAACACGGTACCTGGCCATGAAGCTTTACTAAAAAGTTTTGTTCGGATAGTTGACAGTTCTAATACTTTATTAATATAAAAATTTTTCAGGAAATATTCTCTAAACTTTTCATCTCTAGAATTATATAAAATTTTACTAGTGACTATTAATGCAATATTGGCATCTTTTTTTACAAAATCCTTGATTCGAACTAGAAAACTTTCTGAAATCTGATTGTTGCCCATTGGAATTTTTTCTTGTTTGCAATAATCATGATACAATTCATTTCCACTATCTTTTTCAGACTTCCATGGAGGATTCCCTAATATTAAATCAACTTTGCCTACTCTATTTAGCTTCTCATTGAAATTTGCATTTAAATCAAAAAAATCTGAAACAAATAAATTTTTATTTTTAAGTTTTGGAAATTTAAAATTTTTATTTTTAGAATAATCTAATAATGTTAGATATATAGAAAAAATTGAAATATTTATAGCATCCTCATCTGCATCTATTCCAAAAATGTTATTCTTAACTATCAATTCCAAATCTTCAGAAGTCAAGACATTACTTTCCATTTTTTTTTCAATGAGTTTACGTAATGACTCGACTAAAAATACTCCTGATCCACAAGAGGGATCTAAAATTTTACATTCATCTATTTTTTCTAATTTATCATCCAGAGTGCTGTTTAAAATATAATCAACTAAATATAATGGAGTGTAAAAAACACCCTGGGATTTTTTTTCTTTTTTATCTAAAAATGTTTCATATATGATACTTATTAGTTCAATAGGGATTATTGAAAAATCATAAATGTCAAATAAGACTGCCTGTCCACTAGATAAGTCATGTCCTTTAAACATGTCTGATAAGATTTTAAGATGCCTACTATCTACACTTTTTTCTTCAGCAGCAGTTATTGGGAATAAATCACCATTAAATCTTTTTTTTAGATATTTGAAATATTTATATAATTCCTTTTTATTTTCTATAATATCTTCAAAATTTTTTTCCTCATAAATTTTCTTAAAATTTTCTTTTTTAAGGATATTCCTATCTATTAAATATCTGGAAAAGAGTAATCTACCAATTAAACTATTAATAACAGTATATTCTAATCCTTTTCCCTTTAAAATTTCTCTAGCAGTTCTTAGATTATTTAAAAGATATTCTTGAACTCTTTTTTTCCCATCAAAATCATTTTCGTATTCGGTCCAAAGCTTACCACTAGCTATATTCAAATAAGAAAATTCTTCTAAATCATCATCTCTAGTTATTTTTTTCCAAATTTCATTATTTTTTTTATCAAAAATAAAACTATTAAAAAGCCAATATTCATTATTTAATTTAATAAATAAAATGGGAGTTTCATTAAGATTCCATATATCTCTGTGTAAACTCTCTATCTTTTTTTTAAGGCCACTTGATTTTCTTAATTCTTTGAATATTATCAGAGGTTTATTTTCTACACTATATATTGCATCATAATCAATTTTTTTTAGTGAGTTTTTAACTCTGGAAGGATAATTGGGTAACTCTTTTCCACGTTTATGCAGACCATTATTTTCATTAAGGCCCAACCTTTCATAAAGTTTATTAAGAGACATGATAATTCCTCTATTATTACATATTATTATATTTTTAGTCTTATAAATGGATATTACTTAATTATTATTTTTATATCTCATATTTTCTGCTATCAATACCATTAAAATTAATGTAAATGTTGGTAAGCTGCTTTTTTAATATTTTGCTTGGTAAATTATCAATTTTCTTATTTTTATAATAATTTTTTCATTACTTGCGTTTTTTTCTCCTATTCATTTTATCCTTATAATTAAAATAGT
>DAWK01000074.1 GCA_002509745.1 Methanobacteriaceae archaeon UBA349
CTTCAAAAAAAGAAAAAAATCTAAGACCCTAAATAAATATTTCTCAGACGTAAAAAAGAACCGAGGAAAAGACACGGAATTCACTTTAAGAACTCCTTTTCAGAATTTAATGGAAGAAATAAGGCCTGATAATTCTTTTGAAGTGATACATGAAGGAAAAAAGCAAAAAGACGAGTATATTAGGGGACGCCCAGACTTTAAAGTTGAAAAAAATGGATTATTAATTGGTTATATTGAAACTAAACCACTGGGATTTAATTTGGATGAAATGATACGACCATTAAAACCTACCCGTGAATCTAAGCAATTAAAAAACTATTTAAAAGTCAGTGACAACTTAATTCTTACAAACTATAATGAGTTTATTTTATTTAAAAATGGCAAAGTAACTGCCAGAAAACTTCTTTTTAATTTAACTGACAAGAGTTTAGATAAAAATAAAATACCTGACATCATAGAAGTGTTTAATCTTTTTTATTTAACTTCTCCTGAAAAAATAAAGAATCCCGAACAGCTTTCAGAGTTACTTGCTGAGCGAACAAAAATATTTAGGGATTATTTAGAAGAATTTTTGGATAGTGAAGATAAATCCGACTTTAAACAACGTCTTATAGGAGATAGTGGCCTTTTACAAATTTTTAAAGAGACATTAATCGAAGATTTAACTCTAGAAGAATTTATAGATGCTTACGTTCAAACAATAACTTATGGTTTATTTTTAGCTGAATTAAGCTCTGAAAATTCGGTTACGGAAGGAAATGCAACTAAATTAATTCCTAAATCTATGGGAATCATTAGAGAACTTTTCAAAACACTGGAAATTGAAGATATTCCTTCTAGTATTGGATGGATTATTGAAGAGATAATAACCATTTTAAACTTTGTAGATATCGAAAAACTTCGAAAAAATCTTTCTTTCAGTAAAACATACAATTATGAAGATCCTTACGTTTATTTATACGAAAATTTCCTTGGAAAATACGATCAAAAGAAAAGAAAATCTAAGGGAGTTTATTACACCCCTATCCCTGTTGTTCATTTCATAATTGACAGTATCGATTACTTAATTAAAGAACATTTTGATAAAGATGGCCTGAAAGGTTCAGATGTTAAAATACTCGACTTTGCTACAGGAACCGGTACTTTCATTTTAGAAGCATTTAAAAAAGCCCTGGAAGGGACTGATCTGGGAATGAGAAAGAATCTGATTAAAGAAAGACTTTTAAAAAACTTCTATGGCTTTGAATATTTGATTGCACCTTATACCATTGCTCATTTGAAACTTTCACAGTATTTATGGGATAATGGGTATGAATTGGGTGATTATGAGAGATTGAAAGTATTCCTTACAGATACTTTAGATAATACCAAGCATAAAGAATGGTCTTTATTACCGAATATTTCGAAAGAAGGAGTAAGAGCGAATCAAATTAAGATAGATACGCCAGTTTTGGCGGTTATGGGAAATCCACCGTATTCTAACTATTCTGGTGGATCTGGTAAAGAAAAAAAGTGGATAAGAGGACTTCTAGAAGATTATAAAAAAGGCCTAAATGAGAAAAAAATTAATCTTGATGATGATTATATAATGTTTTTAAGATATGCTCAGTGGAAAATAGAACAAAATGGGCACGGAATACTTGGAGTAATTACTAATAATTCTTATTTGGATGGAATAACTCATAAAGTCATGAGAAAAAGCCTTTTGGATACATTCGATCAGATGTATATTCTAGATTTACATGGGAATATACGTCGTGGGGATCCAGACCAGAATGTTTTTGATGTAATGGTTGGTGTTTCCATTGTTTTATTTGTAAAATTACCTAAAAAGTTAGAAACTAAAGAAGTTTATTATTTCAGCACTCTTGAAAATGATCTAATGAAAAGAGAGGAAAAATATGACTTTTTATTAGAGAATGATGTTTCTACTCTTGATTGGAATATTATTAAACCTGTTAAAAATGATTATTGGTTTATAAAAAAAGATTTAGGGCTTGAAAATGATTATAATCTTGGCTGGAGTGTTGTTGAGATTTTTGACGAATATAATAGTGGTATTCAGACTGGAAAAGATAATTTGGTAATTGATTTTGATCGAAGTGAGCTATTTGATAGAGTATCTGATGTTTTGAATTCGGATAATGAAGATCAGATTCGGGAAAAATATAATTTAGTTGATACTTCTGGCTGGAATCTAAAAAGATTTAAAAAATCATTACTTGATGAAAAAAACATCATGAAATTTGTTTATAGGCCATTTGATACAAGATGGATTTTTTACACAAAAAATTCTTTAAAAAGAGATAGATTTAAAACAATGAAAAATTTCTTGGAAATAAATGAAAATTTAGGATTAGTCTTTTCAAGACAAATAGTTGAAGATAAGCAATTTAATCATATTTTTATAACAAAAAATTTAGTTGACATGAGAATTACATTAAGTAATAGGGGCACTGGCTTTGTAGCTCCGTTATACCTTAATAGATCTAATAAAGAAGCACAGAGCAATTTTGCTACTCCTAATCATACTAACCCTTATAAAAACTTTGATCATAGTCCTAATTTTTCGTATGACTTTATTCAATTCATAATACAAAAATATGGTAGTGCACCATCTCCAGAGAAAATTTTAGGCTACATTTACGCAGTTTTTTATTCTAAATCATATAGGGAAAAATATGATAAATTTTTAAAGACAGACTTTCCACGAATTCCATTCACAGACGATTATGATAAGTTCCAACAACTTTCAGAACTAGGAAATGAATTAATTTTGGCCCATACTCTCAAGAAAGACTATTCTAATTCTTCTATTGCTCGATATCCTGTTGAAGGTGATAATTTAGTCGATGAAATAGAATATGATGCAGATAATCAAAGAATTTACATAAATAAAAGCCAGTACTGGGAAAATGTTCCTAAAGATGTTTGGGAAATGGAGATTGGTGGTTATAAAGTTCTTGACAAATGGTTGAAGTATAGGAAAGGTAGAACATTATCTTTTGAAGATATAAATCATTTACAAAAAGTAGCAAGATCTTTAGAAGATACTTTGAGCATAATGGATGAAATTGATAATATCTGGATTAATTTATGAATGATTCTAATCATAAATTTTCTCATCCTATTCAAATATAATTAATCAAGGGGATTTAGTTGAATAAAACGAATTTAGCAATAATAATTGGATTTTCAACGTTATTATTAATTTTTGGGCAATTTAACAATGAATTACTAACCGAAAATTATAAAGAGATTTTAACTGCAAGTTTGGCGTTTATAGGCACAGTAATAGCTCTTATTTTTACTTTGATCGCATTACCTATCCAAAATATTCTGGGTAAGTATTCACAGGACTTAGTTCAGAAAATTACAGAAGATAAAGAATTAAAATTATATTTAATAATATCTCTAATATTTTTTGCATTTAATTTTTCAATTTTTTTAGTTTATAATTGGGCGTTTATTATCCCTTTTACAAAAATTGAATTTAAATTAATTGTATTCAGCTATACATTTACTATCGTTTATTTAATTATATTGATTTTATATGTGAACAGGGTTTATTATCTTCTTGACACACGTAATGCCATAAAAAAGGTTTCTGATAATATTAAAATAAGAATAAATGATTCTTGTACTGAAAATCCATTTGAATGGTTAGAAAATGAAACAGAGCTTATTTTTGATATTGTTCAAAAAGCTATTCTTGAGAATAGATATGAAATTGTAGATTCGGGTTTTGAAGAAATAAAAGAGATAACAATAATTTATATTTTGATTAATAAACCAAATTTAATAACTAAAATGGATGATAAGTTTCTTACACACATCTTAAATAATTTAATTAATTCAAAAAGTATTATATCACCTAATTCCCATCCTAAGATAATGAAATCTCTTATGAACTGTACAGGAGATATTGCAGAAGAAACAACCGATATAGAAATAATTAACATGCTTAATATCGATTATTTCACACCGGGATTTATTAGATTATTAGGAGATATTATTCTTGGTAATGCGATGATCGAAGAAACATCAAATATGCCTGCTGAAGCTAGTGATAAACTTTTAGAAATAGGAAAAAAGGCTATTGATTCAAATAATATTTCTGTGGTAAAAAAAATCATTAAAATATTATGTGAAGCGAATAGAATTGCCACTCAAATGCATTTTCTTCGGGGGGATGTTATAGCACATTATATCAATCATAATTTGGCTGAATTATTAGTTTATTCTTTGAAAAATTCAGATAAAATACTATATGATGAGATTCATTTTTTTCTAGATATTATACAGGAAATAGGCGAAAATATTAGAATATATTCAGAAGATAACCATCAGCACTCTGATATAAATATAAATACATTAACTGGCCCTATTGCAAAATATAGTATTTCTGTTATCGCACATTTAATAATGGAGAAAATAACTGACGATAGTTTTGAAGAAGTGTGCCTGCTAAAAGAAATTATTAATATTTTAGACTATAATCTGGAAGCTACAATAAAAACAGAAAAATATTCTAGCACGAATCAACTTCTAGATAATATTTATACCATTGGTATTGGACTAATCAATCTTTTAAACAGAATAAATGACAAAAAATTAGATGAAACCACTTTAAAACTATTATCCCATATTTTAAATATTTTATATTACAAAATGTCTGATTATCTAAAAACAGATGCGCCTTTTTTTGAGGCGATAACTCTCTATTTTTCTTTCATTGGTTTCCTATTAGTAAAAGATGAACAAAAAAAATTTTTAAATGAAATAATAAAAAATATTTTGAATTTAATGGATATTTTTTCACTGATTGGAGATAATTCTAGATTATTATATCCATATATTCGACTAATAGGCGTATGGAATAATAGATTTATTAATGATTCCACTTTATTTTTCAGAATTGAAGAAATAGTTAAAGAACAAGATAAATTTTTAGAAGATATTGAAATAAAAGCTATTAAAACTATCCATAGTAAAAAAGAAAGATCATATCCTAGTATGGCTCTTAAAAAATCTTTAAAAAAGCCTATTTTTCCTTATGATCTAAATTATTTAGGACCTGAGGAAGAAATATTATTTAGAGATGAGGATATCGATAAATTTGAAGAATTTTTTGAAGATGATTAAAAGGATTAGATTAAAGTTTGAATATATTTGATGGTTTTTGGTCAATGGTTTCAATAATCTTTGACTCTATGGTACACCTTCACGAATGGTCTTAAAATATCAAATTAAATCATATTCTCAATAAAGCATTAATATTATCATTAGCGTTACCAAAACTGTTTAAAATTCTTTAGAACTCATCATTATTCATTCCACCAATTCCAAAATTCCCAAAACCCCAAATACCACTAAGGCCNNCCCAACCTATTAACAATTTATTTTTCTACCACTAAGGTGAACTTATCGTGTCTGAAAACACTCCTAATCAAAATGATGGCCTTAAGATCATAGGCATTATTGGTGGCCAGTATAGCTTTCTTTTTTCACGCCCTTTATGGGCACTTCAGTAAATATTGCCATACCCACTATTGCGACCACTTTTGGTGCGGATGCTTTGTCTTTAACTGGGTTATGAATGGATTTCTATTAGCAGGGCCATACTCAGTGTGCTTTTGGTAGGGTGTAAAATTTAATTTTTAAAATAAAATAAAAAATAATATCTAAAAATCAACATCCACCATAATAAGGTTCCCTATTCGCAATGGCATCAATGAAGATCCTCTTTAACTCCTCCATACTCTCACCACTGCGAATGGCTCCAATAATATCCACTAAATTATCATTTCTCAATAAACAGGGCTTAATCTTCCCATCTGGAGTTATACGAAGTCTAGTACAGTTTTTACAAAACTCGGTATTGTCCATGGGTTTGACAATCTCTATTTCTCCATCGTCCACGAAGTACTTCTTCCTATCCTGCATGAAGTCCCTGGTCTTCACCTTATCGGCGGCCTGGGCCA
>DAWK01000145.1 GCA_002509745.1 Methanobacteriaceae archaeon UBA349
CCTAAAGCAGTTGACCCCCACTGTACTGCATATAAAATGATTTTCAAAGATATAACCGATCGGGCCAATAAAGATTTTCTAAACTCTTCTAGTATCCCTATGCCTGGCATGCCTCTACAAAAAAAAGTAGATGAAAATAAAAAAGCTAGTATCATGGATCTTATGCTAAAAAGATGATTTTTTGGTTAAATCGCTAAAAATATCCTGAAAAACCTTTTTATTTATTTAATATAGTATTATTATATTAATAATGGAATTTATCCAGGCCAGAATTAGATATGGATTTCTGAATAAATACTGTGTATTCCACAAAATCAATCACTGATTTGATATATTCTCTAGCATCATCAACATCATTTAAATTGTGATCCTTATTATTGAGCACTTCCATAAATCTTTTTCTCAATTCATTTTCCAACGATGCAGATAAGTATTCAAATAAATCATTTAGGTTTTCTTCGTCCATAGCCTGTTTAATACGTCTTGTAATTGAATCCAAATTCTTAGATGATTTAATTCCCTGAAAATGCTCACCTCTACTTTTTAAATGTAGTCGAACCACAGTTTCAAAAAACCAGTAGTCGGCAATTTCCGCAGCATCTTCATTTAATTCTCTCAAAAATACTGATTTTTCAAAAGCCTCTTTTAGTTCTTTTTCATCGTCCTCACTTACATAAGCAAGTACATAATTTACATTTTCCATTTCAAGAGCTACTTCTGCTGCTTTAACCACCGGCCCATCCATAGAATCACATTTAAAAACCAAATAAATCCCTCCCCAAAACCCTGATACTAATTTTTTAGTCAGTATTATTTTTGTATTAACTATAATTTGTAATATGTCATTTAATCAACATAATTATCAGAATCAATGCGAGGAATATATTTCAATTAATGAATATAATGGCTAAATTTTTTATAACTTTAAATAAATAAATTAAGTTTAGTTACGTGTTATTGATCAGTAAAATAGAAATATGTATTTAACAAATAAAACTTTAAAATGATTTATTTACGTAATCAAAAATTTATAATGGTCTGTTATGAAATAAATTATAATAATTAATCATCAAATTACCTTATTAAAATTAATTAATATTGAGGCTAAACATGCTGCTTCCCCACGAGCCTTTAATAAAAATAGTGCACTCCCGGATAAAGTGCTACAATCACAAAACTCAAAAGAAAAATAAGAACGGAGAATTACATACTTATAATACAAAACAGTATATGGTTCCATTAAAAATTGATCAACCATTTTCATGTGAAGAGGAAATATCAGTTTTACTATCTGAAGATTATTTTATGATGAATAAATTATTACAGCTACGGAAAAATGAATATGATGATTATCTAGAAAGAAATATAATTTTAGAGAGGGAAGTGAACTATCTTAAAGAAAAATTAAACCAAAAAGAAGCCAAAATGAATATGAATAATTCTAATCAAGGTAAAATAGAAAAAGATTTTCAAACCACAGCAAAAAATTATGAGAAGAAAAATTCAGAGTTAGTGAACCAATTAAAACAAATGCGTGGAGAATTAATAGAGGCAAAAAAAGAAATAAGCCTCCATGAAACTACCATTAAAGAATTAAAAGAAGGAAGTATCATGGGGAAAATAAGTGGAATATTGCCTCATAAAAAAACTAATTCTGAAAAATCCAGGAAGAAATAAAATATCATTAAGTATTTATTGAATTAATAACAGCACTGTAAGATGCGCTTCCTGCTCTGTTTAAGTCTTCCTGTATATTTATATCGTCTCCTTCTTTTAACCACCTATTCCAACTTTTTTTAGTTTTTGAATGGTTTTTCTGGAAAATAGAGCCAATATTTCCAGGAAAATAAGTTATTTCTGGTTTTAAGAACATAGCACGTATCTCATAAAGAGTATGGTGGATTCTTGAAGTTCCGCTTTCATGGTGAGGACCAGAAAATCCGTCTGATATATAATGGGTGGCCACACCATAGCAATAACTTGAATAATTATAATTACCATTCTCATAATTAATTTTACCCTTATTAAACCAGTAATCTGCTTTTTCTTTATTATAAGGATAAACATGGTAACTAAAATCAAGAAATTTGATGTCCGGATCATCAGAACCATCTTTCATTTCACTTAGATTCATTTTTTGTTGAATATCCAAAGGTAATGAATAGTAAGTTTCTTGTGCAATATCGTGATGATTAGTTGCTGACCATGCCATAACTGGAGATGGGGAAATAATTAATATAAACACCAGAAAGGTCAAAATTAGATATTTTTTCATTTTAATCCACAAATTATGAATTTTAATAATATAATTATTATAATTTTTTATTTATACTAAAATGCGAATATTTTGTATGCTTTTTACAGAATATCATAAAGTTATTTTTAATTATATAATGTGTACTTACTACCCATATATAAAATTTTGTTTAATTAGTCTAGAAAAAAAGATTAATAAAAAGATTAAACCTTTAATAAATAAATAAACTGACATGATAACTTAATTTGGTGAAAGGGAAAACTATTTGAAATTAAAAAACTTATTAATTTAATATGAGTGAAAAAAAAGTTATGGGTGCAAAAGAAAGGAACAAAATATTAATTTTACTTTTTATTGGAGTTTTTATGGGAGCTCTGGATATTGGAATTGTGGGACCTGCACTCCCATCTATGGAATCATTTTTTAATATTAATGCCCGTGCTTCATCCTGGACTTTTGGTATTTATATTTTATTTTTCATGATTGGAACTCCTTTAATGGCTAAATTATCAGATATATACGGAAGACGTTCTATCTATATCATGGACATAATATTATTTGCCATTGGATCCGCGATAACTGCATTTTCATTTTCATTTGAGATGTTGCTTTTGGGTCGGGCCATACAAGGTTTTGGTGCTGGAGGTATTTTTCCAGTAGCCAGTGCATTTATTGGAGATACTTTCCCTCCAGAAAAAAGAGGAGGAGCACTTGGAATAATTGGTTCTGTTTTTGGATTTTCAGGAGTTATGGGACCTATACTTGGAGGAATACTATTAAAATATGGATGGCAATGGCTTTTTATAATAAATTTGCCTGTGGCATTTATTTTAGTTGTCTTAAGCATATATGTTCTCCCTTTAACCCGCAGGAAATGGGTTCCTGAATTTGATTGGAAAGGAACTGTTATTTTAAGTCTTTTTGTAACTTCGCTGGGATACGGACTTAATCAAATTCAAACTAATAATTTTTTTGGAAGTTTTTTTTCATTGAAAGTTTGGCCATTTCTATTAATATCTACATTTATGATTTTATCATTATGGAAAATTGAAAAAAGAGCCAAAGACCCCATTATCAAAGTCAATCTTCTATCAAGTAAAGAAGTAAAATTAACTACTGGAATTGCCATAGGAACTGGTCTAGCCCAATCAGCAATAATTTTTATTCCCAGCTATGCAATTATTGCCCTTGGTTTATCCACTTCTAATGCAAGTTTAATGTTAATTCCTCTGGTTTTAACTATGGCTATTAGCGCCCCTGTGGTAGGCCAACTACTAGATCGTTTAGGTTCCAAGATAATAGTGCTGGGAGGTACATTTATTTTAATTAGTGGAATGATCATAATTTCTTTTTCTGCTAATAATACTTATCTTTTCATAATATCCGAATTATTGGTGGGCATAGGGCTGATTACTATTTTAGGATCTCCATTACGTTATATAATGTTATCTGAAAGCCCTGCCAATGACCGAGCATCAGGACAAGCTCTTATTAATATTAATGTAAGCACCGGGCAGTTAATCGGAGGAACATTTATTGGTACCATTATTGCTTCTCAAACTGGCCTTTATGGTTTTAAAACAGCTTATCTTTTAATAGCAATAGTAGGAATAGTTATTTTAACTTTAGCAATGGGATTAAAAAACAGAAAAGACTCATTAAAAACTATGCAAAGGAATTTTTCATAGTAAACATAAAACGAAAAAATAATATTAATTAGACATAATACACTTAAAAAATATTAAAGTTTTAATTGATTTAATTAGGAGTGATTTAATGCCTAAAGACAACGATGTGGATCCTGAATTTGAAGCAATGCTAAAAGGAAAAATGGGATGGAAATGTGATTGTTCCTTGGAAATTGTAGATAAAAAATCTTCCTTGCATGAAGTTTTGTGTAAAAACTGCGGCAAGTTATTCAAAACTAATAGTGACACATCATTATGTTTTGACTGCAGAAAAAAAAGAAAATAAACCGATATAATTTTTTTTAAAAATTATCTTTTGTAAGATTTCTAAAATAAATTTTTGTTGTTATTTTTTTTAGATAATATTTATGGGTTGATATAAACTCACATGATAAATTTTTCATAACTTTGGTCTGAATAAATTGATAAATAGATCAATTTTAACCAACCATATACATACGCGGATTAATAATGAATATTATTAATTTTATTGTCAAATGTTATGTTATTTACGCATAGTTTATATTTAAAATAAAAATTTTAGCACAAACATATATTAACAAAAATCATATAATTAATTGAGTGTTATGAAAAGAAAATCAATATTAGTAATATTACTATTATGCATAGTTATGGGTTTATCAATTGTTCCAGCTTTTGCAGAAGACTCTGCGACTGTTAATGATACATTGTATGGTGTAAACAAACAGCAAACAACACAATCAGCCACAGTATCCACTACCCAAAAAAAATATACTATCACTCCCAACACAAGCCCTTGCAGTAAAAAAATACGGAAATATAGCACTTATAATAAATATACAAAAAATTATTATACTTTAATTTCCTATATGATGTACTTTGAAAAAAATCGTGGTGGAACATTAGTTCTAAAAAAAGGAACCTATACTATTTCAAATACAGTTCCTATTCCATCTAATGTAAACTTGATATTGGAGGATGGAGTTGTAATTAATAAGGGTACAAAGACTGGTACTAGAAAGTTTAAAGCTTCTTCAACTATCTTTCAATTGGTGCATCCTAGTAAATTAAAGAAGAGTAAGGCTTATTCGAGATATAATGGTGTTAGAAATGTCAAAATAATTGGCAAAGGCACTTCAACTATTAATTTAAGATATTTAAAAAATAATATTGCTATTGTTTGTGGTCATAACCAAAATATCCTGTTACAAGGAATTACTTTTAGAAACTTGAATTCCGGCCATTTTATTGAATTGGATGCCACTAATGTGATGAAAATAAGCAATTGTAAATTTATAAGTTCTAAACCTTCATCTATGTTAACTGCAGAAGCAATTAATTTAGATACTCCTGATAAAAATACAAAAGGATTTAATAATGTTTGGTCTTCTTACGATAAAACTCCCAATAACGCCATCAAGATTGAAAATAATTTATTTAATGGACTTGATCGTGCAATAGGTACTCATAAATACTCTCAAAGAACAACTAATGGAAGATATATTACTAATAAAGGTCAAGTTTATCACACTAGAATTATTATCCGAAACAACATAATTACTAACACTAGAAGTGATTCTATACGTGTAATGAACTGGAAAAATTCAGAAATCACAAATAATTACATATCATATGTTACTAGAAACTCAAAGCAATATCGGGCCATACTTGCGAGTGGAGCTATTAACCTAAAAATTAAGTTTAATTACTTTAAAAATATGAATAGACCTATACAAATACTTTCTTCAAAAAATAGTGGTTATGGTTCAATTTATTCAGTAACCTATAATTCTCTTACAAGTTATAATTATCAGGATATGAAATATAATCTTTGTTTTAATGTTGGGGAAAGTTTTGCAAGAATTTCTAATAAATACAAAGATTATAGTAATCAGATTTGGTTAGATCTTTTAACATGAAAAGATTAAACCATTTTTATTTTATTGATGTAATTGATTTTTTCCCATACTTAATTAATTATAAACTCTGGAATTTAATTACAAATACAAAAAACCATTACTTTATTTTATTAAAATAATTAAAAATGTCTTATTTGTAAATTTTTAAACTTTTAATTATAAATTAATTCATAATAATTATCCAAGATTAATCCTCGAAATATTTTTTAATAAGTATAATGATAATATTTTTTATTTAGAGGATAATTTATATAACAGGGATCAATATGAACAAAAAAATTGCTTTGATATTTCTTATAATACTACTGGTTGGAGTCTCAGTGGTGGGCTACCAATATTATGATTCAAATACACAAAACTTAAGCATTGGGGAAAAAAATGTTTTGCTTTTGTGTGTGGATCCCACAGAAAAAAGACCAGGTATTGGTGCTGTAGATATGGCATTTGTTATTTCAATGAATAATGGTAAAGTTATTAATTTTACTCCAGTGTATCCTGAAAAAATGTATCACCCCACAGCAAGCGTACCTACCTATTTAAGGAGTATTGGTGAGAATAAACTGCTCTTACATGATGCTTTCTGGGACAAAGACACTGAAAAAAACGCTAAGATAGCACAAGAAATAGTGGAGCATCACACTGACATGAAAACGAATATGGTGCTTATTGTAACTCCAGACGCAGTAGATGCAGTTATACGTACTATTGGCCCTATTAATGTTCCTGGTAAAGGACCCGTGGACAGTAATTCATTAAAATGGGTTCGAGAAGACCAAAATGCAGGTACTCGAAGAGGCCCTGTCGTTCAATCTATAATGAGTTCCATGGTTAATGCCACCCAAAATAAAACAAAACTATTGATTCTTATGAACGTTGGAATAAACCAATACCGTTCTGGAAATATTTATGTCTTCCCCGAGGAGGCGTTTGTTCAGTATTTGGCATCAGAAGGTATCAAAAGAACAATAAAATAAACCACTTTAGTTTATATATTAATTTCATTTTAATTTTTAATTTAATTAAACAATCAAAGTAATATTCTAACAGTTTGATAAAAAAAATAAAGATTTAATTTAATATTAAAACACTGTAGTTTAGATAGGATGCAATACTTACCCAAACCAGATAGGGGATTAATATAATTCCTGCGGGCTTGGAAATCATGTAAAATGCTATTATATTTGCTAAAATTGCTAACCAAAGGATTAATATAATTACAAATCCACCAAGCAAAGAATTCAAACCAAAAAATACCAATGACCACCCTATATTTAATATCAATTGTATAGCAAATATCAAAATGGCAAATTTAACATCTTTTCTTTCAAACCCTTCTCTCCAGACTAAAAACAAAGAAATTCCAATTAAAACATATAATGTGGACCATACTGGACCAAATAACCAGTTTGGAGGTGACCATGCAGGTTTAGCTAGGGCAGCATACCATGTGGTAATTTCAGGTAAAGTTGCTGCTGATCCAATAGCTCCTGAAAAAAATACCACTAAAATAGATAATAACAATCTAGGTATTTCTTTTATTTTTAAACTTTCCATTTTTTCACTCCATTTTCAACTTAATTAGATTCATATAGATAATTAATTACTAATATTATATCTATTGATATGTAATAATTATTTTCAATATATTTTTCTAGAAAATTCAAAATATTATATTCTAAATTCTTTTTAAAAATATATTTTATTAACATATTTTCTCAAATATTAATTACCAAAAAATTTCATTGAATCTAAAACTGTAGAAATACCACTATTTTAACTATCATATCTATACTGAGTTATCCAAATAGGTTAATTTTGAAAAATTAAGATATTCCTATACAAATAATTTAAAATAAATAAAACTTTTATTTTTAGTCCAACTTCTTAAAAGTGATTTTAAATGAATTTCCGGATAAATCTGAAAAAGAGAATTAACTCAATATCAATTATTGATGAGATATAAAAAATAAAAAATTAATATGATAAACTCACTAAATAATGTGAATAAAATTGGATAATTTGTGTATATTCGTAATATAATGGTTTACCGAACATTAGGTTAGAATAAATATAAAATTGTAATACTAAATTTAAATACTAATATTACAATATATTTATTACTACTTGGTGTTGTTCTTGCAGAGGCATATCTAATAAAACAAGGATTGCGACTATTTATTGTATAAATATAAATTAAATTTTTTTAAATTAATAGATTAGTACGCAGAATTATTATAACTAAATAAAATAAAATTTAAGATTTTAAATCTTCTTTAATATTATTATAGAACTGCTTAAATTCCCAATCCCATTCAGCAAAAAGTCTATCGGAATCCATTTCCATCATTGGATCTTCATTATGATCTGATAAAGGAATATGGAGTTCTATAGTGGGTGTCTTTATTTTAAATTTAACATGTTTCATCATAATCTGTACTTGAAACAGTGCTAAATTATC
>DAWK01000046.1 GCA_002509745.1 Methanobacteriaceae archaeon UBA349
TGCCACCTACAATATATTTGATATTATTAATTGGGATGGTGAATTCGTTATGGAAAGGCCTTTAATAGAACGTAAATCTCTTCTTTTGAAGGCAGTTAATTTAGATGAATTCATTGATCTAATAGATTTTCAAGAATTAAATGATATAAATAAACAATTGAATGATAATTTAAAAGCTGGTTTTGAGGGAATTGTTTTAAAAAAAACTTATTCGCCATATGAACCAGGTAAAAGATCCGGAAAATGGATTAAAATAAAAAAACAGGACACTATTGATGTTTATGTGGTAGGAGCTACTAAAAGTACGGGCAGTATAGCTTTTGGAGCATTGATTCTCAAAAAAGATGGAAAATTTTTTGGAAAAGTCGGAACCGGATTCACTGATCAGGATCGCAAGTATATATTGAATATTTTAAGAAAAAATGAGGCCCCACTAGATATAAATCTTCCAAAGAGCGTCCTTTCAGAACTATTAATTAGTAATAATCCACTTTTAGCAGAAATACGTGTCCAAGAGATTATTAATAATTCGCCCCGGGCCCCAGTTTGGGTAAGATTCCGATGGGATGATTAATATAATTTTTTAATAAAAAAAGAGGGCTTTAGAAGATTTTTATATCTATAGCTTGATTTGAGGGTCATTACGGGATTTTCAATTCTGGAATGAAGGCTGGGGCTATGAAGTTGGGATAGATTTGCTAAGTTATTGGAGAAAGAGCGGCCAATTTAAAGATTATGGTTTTAGAAATTGAAAATTATATTTATTATGCTTAAACATATATCTAAACTGAATACTATCATTAAATGAAATCACGTGATCATATGCCAGAAATAACTCCAGAAGTCATATTTAAAAAAGAAAGTGGAGAAACGGTTTCTCTACTGGAAAAATTCGTAAGATTACAATCAAGAGCAGGTGGATTATTAACTGTTAATTTTCGGGCCCCTGAAGAGGAAATGATAAATATAAAAGAATTTTTCAAATTATTCCAGAATGATGAATTAGTTAAAATTGATATTGGGGGAACTGGTGATATTAACTGTTCTTTCAAAGGAATTTCACCTATACTGGAGCATAAGGATGAAACTGGATTTTCTTACTTTTCCCTATCTGTCACCCTCCAGGATCAGGCCAAATTGAATCAACCCGATGAGCCCCCGTCCTGTGGATGTGGCTAATATTGTATAATATTTTTTTTAATTATTTTTTTTTATCTTAAATTAATTCTTCTTAAATAACTTAAATCACTAAAATTTTACACTCAATGAAACAAATATAATCATAGTGCAATTTTGATATTATAAAAATGCATATATAATTTCTTAAAGGCCAAATATTCTTATAACTTGGTGAAAAAAATGTCAATTGATTTTAGCATGGGGAATATAAAAAAATGTCTTTGTATGAGATGCCCAGTGCAGATGGAGAGCCAGTGCGTTAAGGATAAAGAGAAAATAATGATTCTAATGACTCAACAAGATCTGGACAGTCCTATGAGGATGGATGAAGAAAGAGTTCCAGGTCTTTATTGTTCCACTGGAAGGGCCATTTGTAATGATATAAATGTCCATCAGATCTGCAGATGTAATGAATGTTCCGTTTGGATGGGGAACCGATTGGACAAAAAAGAGATATCTAAATACTTTTGTATCAATGGAAAGGCCAAATAATATTCTAATTTTAATTTAAACCTAATTTTAATTTAAACACTGAAAAATAACTATAATTAAGCATTATGCTGTAAATCCAGCGAGCAACATAATTAATAAACTTTAAACAAAAAAAATAAAACGCATATATTGCCTTATTTACCGGGATAATATTCTAATTCGCCTCGACACTGGCATTGTTCAAAGTCATCAGGACTTTCTCCTTCAGCTAGTTCGTAGTATCCACCACATAACTTACATAACAAGTAACTCATATTTTTTCCCCAATATTACTATAATTAACTTTTATTCTTAACAATAGATAATTGTTTTGTTTTGATTTTTAATTAAACCCATTTTATTGATTTTTTTATTAAAAAAAACTAAAATAATAACCTTTTTTCAACTTGGAGTAAAATATTAATACAATTTCTACAATAAATATAACATAATATCTTAATAAAATGGGGTGAATCAATGGATAGAAATTTAATTATAGTTGCAGCAATAGTTATAATAATTTTGGCAGCTGCTGGGGCTTGGTATGTTATGTAACTGGCTCCTGTAAACAATACGGCCAATAATACTCCTAATGGCACTACTTACAACAATATATCTACTAATGATAATAATAACACTATAAAAAACAATACTACCAACTCTACAAATATAACTAAGGTTCAGGCCAATAAGCTGGCCACTAAATATATTGGAATGGGCGTTTACTTGGGAAATAATACGACTTTAACCACTTATAAAAAAGTTAGTGTTTGGAATGTCTCGGTATACACCACTCAGGGCCTTTACTCAAGTTCTATTTATATAAATGCTATAAATGGGAAAAGAGTTCAATAAATTGGGTTTTTGAATAATCCAATTATTTTTTATTTTATTTATTTTCAGATGATTCTTAAAGGTAATTATTTTAATAGTTCATTAGGTCATACAAATATTAATTTTAATTCAATTCTTAACTTAAACTCAAAATTAGAGGTTAAAATAATGAAAATAACCTGTATCAAGGGAAGCCCCCGTAAAAACGCTAATAGTTCTATAATTGCGGATAAACTTTTAAATCAATTGGAAAAGCCAGGAAATGAAATAAAAACCTTTGAATTGAATAAATTAAATTACAAAGGATGTCAGGGGTGCCGAGGATGTTTTACCCGTGCTGAAAAATGTACCATCAATGATGACCTGCAGGATGTTTTAGAATCTGTCAAAGAATCTGATGTCATGGTGCTGGCCTCTCCGGTGTATTATGGTGATATAACTTCCCAGGCCAAAGCATTTGTTGATAGAACATATTCTTATTATGTGCCTGATTTTTTAACTAATCCTAATCCCAGTAGATTAAACCCCGGAAAAATGATGGTAATGATTTTATCTCAGGGAAATCCTGACGAAGAAGCTTTTAATGATATTTTTCCGAGATACAGTTACTTCTTCCAGAGACATGCCTTTAATGATAGGTTTTTAATTAGAGCTTGTGGTGTGAGGGAAGAAGGAGAAGTTTTAAAAAGGGAAGACGTACTGCAACAGGTCAAAAAAGTTGCCGAAGATCTTTTATAATTTTATAAAATTTTAAATGGACTTGGAAGGATTATTTATGAAAAAAAGTCTAGGGCCTAAGGTATTTGGCTTCCCAGCCCCAGTTTTTATAGTGGGTTCTTATAATGAAAATGGACAGGCCAATGTAATGAATGTTGCCGCAGCAGGGACTTGCTGTTTGTCACCGCCATGTGTTTACGTTTCTCTAAGAGAGGCTACTCACACTTACCACAATATTATAAGAAATAAAGCATTCACCATTAGTATACCTTTCCAAGAGCAAGTTGTTGAGGCGGATTATTTTGGCATTGCTTCGGGCAAAAATACAGATAAATTTGAAGTAACGGGATTAACTCCTGTAAAAAGTGATTTGGTACATGCACCCTATGTTGATGAGTTTTCAGTGGTCATGGAATGCCAACTGAAGGATAAAGTTATTTTGGGCTCGCACACTATGTTTATTGGTGAAGTCATTGATTTAAAGGCTGATGAGGATGTAACCACAAAAATCAAAATTAAATCTGATCTGGAGCTTCTTAAAGTCGATTTGGAAAAATCTAAACCATTTATCTATGATTTATCTTTAAGGGGTTACTATAAATTGGGTGAAAAGATAGGTAATGGTTTTTCTGATGGTTTGAAATATTTTAAGAAATAATTTTTCATTAAATGCCATTTAAAATATATAAAATATATATTATAAATTTGGAAATAGTGAAAACTGGGTGATTATATGCCGGATTCAGAAATTGTAATTACAGAAAACGATGTTATTGAGACTATGGGCTTATTTACTAAAGTTCCATCTATTTTACTCAGTAGGTGGGTCTCTAAAAATTCTAATTTGGTCAAATCATTTTCAAATCAGATTGAATCCTATAAAAGCAAACTATCTTCTCATGATATGGCCCGCGCAGAAAAAGTAATGGAGATGTCTGTAGAAGAACTTCAGGAAATTCTAAAAAAGGCCTATGATCGAACTGGTAAAAAGCAGCTAAAAATTCTTGCTGATCCTAAAGCCAAGGAATTTATTGTTTTAAATCTTCAGGAGGCCAGAAAAGTACTTTTTTACTGATTTAATATTAAGATTAAACTTTTGTCATTATTTAAAATATTGATTAATTTATTTTTATTTTAATTATTTTCAATTTATTTTATAATTTTATAAAAAATAATTTTATTAAAACCCCCGTTCATAAAAAACTTTATATATTAAAATAGATTATTAGGTAATATATTACATATTGAAATTCTAATTTATTTAAAATATTATAAAATTTAATTTAAATAAATATCAAAATATTAACAGAGGGAATAAAATGAAAGCACTAGTAGTTTATGGAACAAGATATGGTACTGCCGCAGAAATTGCTGAAGAAATAACCCGCACATTAAAAGAAGAGGGTGTTGAAACCGATTTACTGGATTCTAGGGGACTAAAAGAGTGGGATGTTACTCCATATGATTTGGTAATTGTGGGAAGTGGAATAAAGATTAGTAAATGGACGAAGGGAGCTAGGAAGTTCTTGGATAAAAATAAATCTGCTTTAGTTGATAGAAAAGTGGCCCTTTTTGTATCTTGTGGGGCGGCTAATAAGGAAGAATCTCGTGCAGAAGGACAGGAGAAATATCTGGATGATGTGGCTCAGAAACACTTGATTAAAGAGCCAGTGGCCACAGGACTATTTGGAAGTACTTTTGATCCTGATTCCAAGCAAGGTTTCTTATACAAACAGGTAATGAAGTCCGTTAAAAAAGATTTGGAAAAACAAGGCATTGATGTTAGCAAACCTGTTGATTACCGTGATTGGGATGAGATAAGGGCCTGGACTCGAGCTCTAGCAGATTAATAATTAATTATCTCCCAGCAAATACCATTATTAATCTAATTTTAGATTTTTCTTAAATGGATTATTAGATTGTACATAAATTAATCTTTAATTAAAAAGGTAATTTGATGAAAGAAATCGACGATGTTATGGCTGACCAACCATTTGTTGAAAGGCTGGAGATGGAAAAATACATACTAGTAATTTTATTTCTAATCCAGCAGCGATGGGGCTATATCATAAACAAAGAATTTGCCAAAGATAACATAACCACTAAACAATGGCTATTATTGGTAATTCTGGGCAACGCCTTTGACCATGATCCATCCATGCAGGAAATGGCGGAGGCTATGAGCACCACTCACCAGAATGTTAAGCAACTGGCCAGTCGTTTGCAAGATAGCGGATTTTTAAAAATAGAACGCGATCCACGTAATAAAAGAATTTTACGTCTGAAATTCACGGAACAATGCTATAAATACTGGAGAAAAAGAGATGAAGAGGATATTGAATCTATAACGAATTTATTCAATGTTCTGGATGATGAAGAGGTAATTTCTCTCTTTGGCATTATGAACAAACTGGAAAAATTTTCACAAATACAATATAATGAATCTAAAACTAATAAATAATTCTTTTTAGATGATAGCCAATAACTCAAAAATAGAAATGAAAAAATATTTACCATAGTTTTTTACTTCTATTTAATTTATATTTCATTTTAATTGTAGAAAGTTTGATATAATTCATTAACTTACTTAATAAGCATTTTGATCAGTAAAACCATTGGTAAATGTAAGGAAAAATATTTTCACATCTAAACTAAGGGTCCAGTTCTCCACATAATATAAATCATATTCTATTCTCTTTTTTATTGAGGTATCTCCTCTCCAGCCATGAACTTGGGCCCATCCAGTCATTCCGGGTCTAACGTGATGTTTAATCATGTAATGTGGTATTTCTTCTCTGAATTTTTCCACAAAAAGAGGACGTTCTGGTCTTGGACCAATAAGACTCATATCTCCTTTTAATATATTAAATAATTGTGGTAATTCATCTATACTAGTTTTTCTTATGAAAGAACCAAATTTTGTCTTTCGGGGGTCGTCTTCTGTGGTCCATTGGGACACTTCTTCGTCACCGGCCTGTACTTTCATGCTACGGAATTTATACATCTCGAATGTTGCTCTATGTAATCCAACACGTTCCTGTTTGAATATAATTGGTCCAGGAGAGCTTTTTTTGACCATAATTGTGGTGAAAATGAGTAGTGGTGAAAATATCATTATCCCCCCTATTGCCATCAAAATGTCTAAAAATCGCTTCAGAGCTTTATTAAAAGAATTATCTAATGGAACATAGCGTATATTAATTAAAGGGATGTTATCTATCATATCAATGTATGGCCTTGCTGGGAAATAGCGATAGTAATCAGGAACAATTTCTGCTTTAACCCCATATTTTTCACAAGTATCAATTATGTGTTCTAACAATTTAGAATGGCGAGGAGAAAGGGTTATTACGATTCTATCAATTTCTTTGGTAAGAATAATTTCTTCTAAATCTTCAATTTTTCCTATTACTGGTGAACCTGCTATTTCAGTTTTTTTTTCTATATTATCATCTAAAAACCCAATTAATTTGTACCCGACATATTCATTGAGTTTTATTTTACGGGTGAACTTCTCACCAAGATCCCCTGCCCCAATTACTAAAATATATTTAATATTATATCCTTTACTTCGGGCGAATCGTAATGATTTCCTTACAATTAATCGCTCTATTATTGAAAATATGGTAGAGAATAATGCGAAAATGGCCAGCAAGTAACGGGAATAGTCTGAAAGATCAACTACAAATAATATGGTTACCAGTAGCAATAATCCAATAAAATTGACCTTAACGATTTTTATGGTTTCGGAAGTTATACTTTTGGTTCTTTGAGGGTCATATAATCCAAAAAAGTAGTAAAGTAGGAGATAATTTGGTAAAATAAAGATTATAGGTAAAACATATATGGAAAATCCCCACCTATTACCCTCAAATCCTAGTATTCCTAGTTTAAATCTAATAAAATAGGCAAAAATCAGTGCTAAGGTGATTACAATTATATCTATAATTACCAGCATTATATTGAATATTTTCTGGTTCTGCTGAATCATGAAATCACCTTAAACATGAAATTATTTTATTTTAAATGGAATTTTTGCTTTATTTTATTTGTTATCTTTAATAAAATGTTATTGATATCATTTATACAATAAGCACTATTTTAATATTGTTGATAATTTTTTATTTATATATTTTTGGGGAGTTATATGTAAAATATAATTAATTGAAAATTAGTCTATTAAAGCTAATTTTATTAATTTTTAATCTCTAATTTTTAATCTCAATTATTATCCTGATTTTTTGAAAAGATTCAAAAAGAGCTTTAACCCAAATATTGCCCCTATCCCTGCGTAAGTTAAAGCAGTTGTTAATACAGAGCTCTGTTTTTTATAATGCTTATTATAAAAAATATACATGGCCCTGTAAAATTCATATATTAGTTTTGATTTTTGCTTCTGGCTGCTGGATCCTTTATAATGAATTATCTGTGCATCACCATAATATATTATCTGCCAGCCAGCTTCTTTTATTCGATAGCACCAGTCAATATCTTCACCATACATGAAGAAATTTTCATCTAAAAGCCCTATCTCTTTAATTGCTTCTGAATTTACTATCATGAATGCACCCACCAGACAATCAATAGGGTAAACTCCATCATTATCTAAATAACAAAGGTTGTATTTTCCAAAACGCGGACTCTTTGGGAAAAGACGTGAAAGCCCAATCATCCGATAAAAAGAAACACTAACATCTGGAAAACTTCTTCGACAGGCCTTATCTAATGTTCCATCAGGTAAAACCACTTTACATCCCAGGGCTCCAGTTTGGGTGTGGGATTCCATGTAATTCAAACACTTTTCTAGGCAGTCATCAACTACTATGGTATCGGAATTAAGTAATAATATGTAATTGGAGGATGTCTCTTTCAAAGCCAGGTTATTAGCATAGGAAAATCCTTTATTTTTAGTACTAGCAATAAATTTTATTAATCCATCTTGCATTTCTTTTGAAAAATTTTTCTGTAGTTTTTCAAGACTACCATCCTCAGAAGCATTGTCCACAACATAAATGTCATATTTAAATGGGTGATTTTTGGTAATTACCGACTCAATAGTCTGTTTTGTTAAATTATATGTGCGGTAATTTACTACTATTATGGATAAGTCCATTATATATCTCCTCATGATGGAATTTAAAATATTTTAAACAGTTAAGTGAGTATTCGCAAAATAGTTTTATTATTTTATTGTAATATCTAATATTAAAATTATTTTACTAATTAAAATCTATCTAAGATTAAAAAGGATTAGAATATGGAGACTATTTGATATAGATCATGTTTAAAAAAATAGGAATTTTAGAGTATTTTTAATCAATAATCCTTCAATTTCAAAGTAATTAACTAAATTTTTATTTAAATATTTTACTTTTTTTACTTTACCTAAAGAAAGGAATCCTTCTTTTAATCCATCTAAATAAGTTTTCCCATAACCTTTTTTCATGAAAAAAAGATATTTAATAAAATATCCTAAGAATAAAAAGGGCAAATTCAGAATCAGCTGGGGCCATGGCATGTTTTTGTAGGGAACATATACATTATTTCGGGCCGCCAATTTGATTTTAAATTTATTATAACGGCTGCCGCTTGTTCCGCTTCCTCTATGATAAACCACAGCTTCTGGACAGTAAATACATTTATAACCATGAATTCTGGCCCGGTAACTTATATCCACATCCTCCATATATGCAAAGAAATTTTCATCAAAAAGCCCTATTTCATCAAAAACGCTTTTTCTATAAATTGCTGCTCCCGCACATGCGCTGAAGGTTTCTCTTTTTTGAATATAGTCTTTTGGGGATTTATTATGCCCTACCTTTCTAGTCCATCCCAATATGGTGTATTCATCACCAGCATCATCTATTTTATTCCTATTCTGGTACTGAACCATTTTAGAAGTTACAGCAAATGTTTTATCATCTTTTTCCAGGCAATCCACAATACTAGGAATGCAATCTGTTTCTAATTCCACATCATTATTCAGCAAAAAAACATATTCTGATTTGGATAGGTTTATGCCCTGGTTAACTGCAGTAGCAAACCCTAAATTTTTTTTATTTTGTATTAGAATGAATTCAGGATAATTTTCTTTAATGTATTCAATGCTTCCATCTTCTGAGGCATTATCTATGACAATCACATCAAAAGGATAATTTTGGTTTTTTAAAGATTCAAAACACTCTTTAAGGAAATGTTTACCATTATAATTAGGTATAATAATCGCTAGATTCACCATAAACTTAACCTTAAGGATTATATTATATTTTTTATAAAAAGATTTACAAAAATATGCTCTTAAAACATGTTTTATCTATTAACTTGGTGAATACTCTGTTCATATTTTTCACTTACTTCTTCTACAGAGCCTTGCATAATTAACTTGCCTTTTTCAAGCCATATTGCTTTATTACACAGGCTTTTCACCTGATCAATAGAATGTGAAACAAATAAAACAGTAACGTCTTCATTGAGGAATGATTTCATTCTTTTTTCACTCTTTTCCTTAAATTTGGCGTCTCCAACGGCTAATACTTCATCCAAAATTAATATTTCAGGTTCCACAGTTGTGGCAATGGAAAAACCCAGCCGGGCCACCATGCCTGAAGAATAATTTTTTAAGGGAACATCTATGAACTCTCCAATCTCAGAGAAATTCACGATCTCATCGAATTTACTTTCTATAAACTCTTTAGTATAACCTAACATTGCGCCGTTAAGAAAAATATTCTCCCTACCAGTATAACTAGGATCAAATCCTGCTCCAAGCTCCAGTAAAGGCGATATGCGACCCATTAACTCAATATTGCCATGAGTAGGTTTCATAACTCCTGATATGAGTTTGAGCAAAGTACTCTTGCCAGCACCATTTAATCCAAGGACTCCTAATTTATCTCCTTTCTTTACTTCAAATGAAACGTCTTTCAGGGCCCAAAAGGACTGATACATAAGTTCTCTTTTTAGAAGTTTAATAACGTACTCTTTAAGGTTATCTGTTTTTTCCTGGCTTAAATTGAACTCCATTCCAACATTTTCAACCTTGATAACTGTTTCTCCCAAATTTTCACCCTTAATGATTAGATTATCACTTTTTAAGCAGTATTCTATGATTTTTTTAAATTTTAATTATTTAGATAATTTTAAATGTATAATATAAATTTATCCTGATATTTATAAAACAAAGCTATTCCTAAAACAATGGACGCTATTGCGGAAACCGTCCCGAATATTAGTTGCCCTTGATCAAAATAGGCCCCATATAAAATTGAAGCTCTAAAAAGACTTATTATAGCATATAATGGGTTGAAAGTTTGAATCCATCTGAAACTTTCAGGTACAATTTCGGCTGGATACATAATAGGGGTAGCATACATTAACATGGTAAGAAAAACACCGTATAAATGTTCTATATCTCTGAAAAACACGGTTAATGTGGCTACTATCAATCCAACTCCAATGGTAAACATTAAAAGAAGTAAAATAGGCACCAGCGCTGAAAGAATGAAAATTGTAAATGGGGCTTGGGTGGCTATCATTACTAAAAACAGGACAATCATTGACATTAAAAATGTGACCAAATTAGAAAATATCACTCCGAGGGAGTACATATACTTTGGAATATAAACTTTTTTGATCATGGAGGCATTACTGATAATAGATCCCATAGCTGCCCTACTTCCCGCAGCGTAATAATCAAATACAAGTTTTCCAGTTAATAAGTAAACGGGATAATTTTCGATATTGTTCTTAAAAAGCTGTGAAAATACGATAGTCAATATTATCATGGTAAATAATGGCTGCAGGAAACTCCAGAATATTCCCAGGACGGATCTTCTGTATTTCAGCTTAACATCCCTTTTAATTAATTCAGCAAGTAGAAACTTATATTTATTGAAATTAGATAAGAATCTATGGCCAAATATTTCTTCAAAGATCATTTTTTACCCTACT
>DAWK01000171.1 GCA_002509745.1 Methanobacteriaceae archaeon UBA349
TGGCCCAGCTACGAAGTCCTGGAGAACCTATCAAACGCAGCAGATAAAGACTAAAAAAGATCCTTTTGGAAGAGTTATGGTGGTTTATTCTACGGATGCCAGTCAATCAGTGACTGCTGCAAATCAAACAGCCGCACCCGCCTCTCAAAAAGAGGTTATAATGAAAGTTGCCGATGCCCAAACATTTGTTAATCAGGCAGATGCTACCGTGCTGGCAAATATGGAAATTCAAACCCCCGATACTGTTGCAGTTCCAATAATGATTTCCAGACTGCAAGCAGCAGGTGGTTTGATTAGTGTTGGAAATATGGTTGATGTTTATGTGAAAACAGCTGCTGAAGCTGCACCTGCAGCAGCAAATAATAGTACAAACACTACAACTCCAGCAACAACAACTACCAATTCAGATACTCCTAAGATAAGTGGGGCAACAGTCTTAGCAATTTTAAGAGCAAAGGACAGTGGTACTATTGATGCTAGTCTGTTAAATAGTCAAACATTGACTATGAACGATATTAGTTCAACTAGTTCAAATCAACAAACATCAGCCACGGATGTAGAACAATTACTCAGAGCAGCAGCAGCAGGTGGATTTAATCAAGCACAAACATCAGCATTACTGCAAAATTATGGAATTAAGCTCTCAGACTATGAACGTTCATCCAATTTAGGAGATTTAGATACCACATATCTCGTTCTTTTAGAAGTTCCAAGAGAAGATGTATCTTTGTTGATCCAAAGCTCAGAAAGTTTGATTCTGACACTTCCAACACAGCAAGCACCTAACTGGATGACAAAAGAGCTACTAAGCATATATGGTTAATAAGTGGAAATTTGGTTGAATTCATAATGCAAATTCAACCAAAACTTTTTTATTTTTAATAAATTATATTATTATTACTAAAAGAGTATTAACTAAGGGGTCATGAAAATGAATATCAATAAAATCTGCATAATGTTAATAATATCAATTTTTGCTTTTTCAGGAATAATTTCCTTTGGAACATCTTCCGCAGAAACATGGGTTAGTGAAGATCCATCTGCTACCAGTTACAAAATTTCTCATTTGACTGCCACCATAACCGTAACTGTTAAAAATACCAATGACCATGTCCAGTATTTTAAAATGAGTCAGGTTTATCAAGGTAGTTTAACAGATAACAGCACTATTAAATGGCTTATAGATTGGACTGATCCAAAAGCGGTTAAAATGGTTAAATCAAGATCTCCAGAGTTAGGGGGAGATTATGGATGGCCAATAAAAGCCGGGGAAACAAAAACGGTTAGCTTCAAATTGGATGCCACCGGTATGATGGGCGGCATACCAACTTATATCATGAATGCAGAGTCCACTAACAAAACTTACTGGCCATTAATAAATGAGCCAGGATTAGAGGGGTCATGGTTCCAACCTAATGAACTGGAAATATTAAATCCAACACTGGATATAAGAAAATGGACAGGACATTTCCATTTCAGAGTAACCAATTATGATGATAAAAAAGTTTATGGGATTGTGAGGGCACCAATAGCACCTACTGGTTCAAAATTAACATCCAGCAGTCCAGATGCATTTATTGATGATGCAAGCCTAGCCAGCGGAGGTATTGCTGCTTGGAATGTTGTGATGAATCCAGACACTTATAAGGACTTTTCATACACCTATGTCTGGCCTAAAACTAGCAGTTCTTCAACAGCAAAGGCTTCATCTGCATTAATTAATTCTGGTGGGTCCAGTGGTGATTCCACAGTACCTAGTAAAACAACTGGTGTCCCATATGGGCTATTTGTAGTTGGAACTCTTGTTGCAGTGGCGGGAGTTGCATACGCAAGATTTATGAGATAATTGAGAGCAAATAATTTTTTTATTTGCTTTAATTAATTTTTTTATTTTTTATTTTTAAGAATCTAAATTAATTAATCTAAAATGAATAATTTTAGAGGCAATATATTCTTTTTATTTATTACAAAATGAATTGAAATTACAGCTATTCTGAATTTGTTAAATTTTTATAATAGAACGACTAAAAACAAGATAATAAAAATTTTGTTACAAATTGGGATGTAAAATGAAACTATCAACTATTTTTATCATAGCAGGAATGTTTATAATCTCGCTTTATTGTTTAATTGATGTGAGTTATTATGCATCTCAAATTGAGGTTGAAAATAATTTAACTAGTGTTCCCATGGTTTCTATTCCATCAATTGATGTCAATCAAAAATTAAATAATAAATCTGTATCTTATGGTGTTTACCACGAACCAGGATCATCTGCCCCCGGGGAGGGTACAGTAATTATATTTGGCCATAGAACACTTTATGGCTCCCCTTTTTACAGTTTAGATAAATTAAAAAATGGAAGCAGTGTATTTTTAGATTGGCCAGGAATAGGTAATGTAGAATACACTGTAAAAAGATCTTTTGTGGTTTCTGCATCTTATCGAATTTCAGTAGAACAGGGCCAAAAATTATTTTTAATAACTTGCACCCCAATTGGATCAGATAAACAACGATTAATTGTAGAAACTGATTTAAAAAAAATAGCCCCGTTCCAAAAAACTAGCACCCAAGACAATCCTAAAAGTTACTATGGCCTACTAATAATCCTAGGATTTTTATTATCCGGATTGACATTAACCTATTTTTATCCTGTAGAAGATGACAAAATAATTCTATTATTGGTAACCATAGGTTTAACGCTATTTTTAACATTAGGATACGTATTTCCTATTCCAGCAGACTTTATTTCATCCCAACTAACAAGTATAAATAATATTTTTGGAATTTAATAAATTAACCTCAATAAACTCAATTAAGTGAGATATAATAAATTTTCAATACTTTAAACCCAATATTTAATTTATTATTTAATATTTAAAATGTAAACAATTGATAGGTGAACATAATGGAACACACAAAAGCCATTGATGTCGATACAAAATACTTTAGCAATATTTCACACCGAGAACGGGCCATATTTGAAGGCGGTATAAGCATGGGTGCGCTTTTTCATCAGTTTATAGGAACTCCAGTGAGTATTAAAAATGCTGAAACACTGGAAAAATCCATGGAAAAATCTCTTGAATTGCAACCCTGCATAAATAGAGTCATAGTCAAAATAAATAAAGAAAAATTAGAAGAATTGAACACCAAGTTTGATTATGTTTCACTCAGTGGAGATATGCTAGATGTGAAGATTGTATCGGAATTTAAAGGAATCCGAGCACTAGTAAGAATGCAATATGAAGAAGACCTAAAATATCCACTCATGTATATAGAGCAAATTAACTGATTAAACTAATTTTATTAAATTATTCAAAACCAAGTAATAATAATTTAAAAAATTTAAATCATTTCATGAGTTATTTTATTATTTAATTTCCATTTTAAATAAAATAGATTTTTTAATTATTTTTATTAATTATGATATTCAATAGAATATCATTAACTATGAAATTCATAGATTATTTAAAAATATAATCCTATTTTGAAAAGTTATTTAAATTTAAAAGTCTAATCTAAATTAGTAATTGAAAAAATGAGAAAGATTGGTATGATTAAATTAGACCCAAACTTATGCAAGGGATGCAGCATATGCACAGAGTTCTGTCCAAAAAACGTTTATGAAGATTCTAAAACGCCGGACAAGCGAGGAGTACGCATTCCTGTCCCAAAAAACCAAGACAAATGTACACATTGTAATTTATGTGCATTAATGTGTCCAGACCAAGCTATAAAGGTGGATGAAAAAGATGAGTGAAGAATATTTCATTCAAGGAAATGAGGCCTGTGCCCGAGGAGCTATAAAAGCAGGTTGTAAGTTTTTCGCAGGGTATCCCATAACACCCTCAACAGAAATAGCGGAAGACTTGGCATTATTCTTACCTAAAGAAGGTGGAGCTTTTATTCAGATGGAAGATGAAATAGGGGCTCTTGGAGCAGTTATTGGGGCCATTTGGAGTGGAGTTAAAGGAATGACTGCCACATCGGGCCCTGGATTCTCCTTAATGCAAGAGCATATAGGGTATGCTGCCATGACCGAAACGCCATTAGTAATAGTAAACGTTCAAAGAGGTTCTCCATCTACGGGACAGCCTACCATGGCCTCTCAAAGTGATATGATGCAGGCCCGCTGGGGTTCCCATGGAGACTACGAAATTATTGCCCTATGCCCTTCATCAGTTCAAGAATGCTTTGATTTTACTGTAGAAGCTTTCAATTTAGCAGAAAAGTATAGAGTTCCAGTATTCGTCTTGAGTGACGAAATAGTGGGCCACATGAGGGAAAAAATAATCATACCTGAAAAGGTTGATATAGTAAGCCGGAAAATGCCCGAGGAAGATCCTAATGAATTTTTACCTTACAAAGCAGAAGCAAATGGAACATCTAAAATGGGTCCCTTTGGAGAAAGTTACAATCTCCACATAACCGGCCTCACCCACGATGAAAAAGGTTACCCTGACGCTTCAGATCCATCCGGCCATTCTAAACTGGTTAATCGGCTCTGTGACAAAATATTAAAAAATAAAGACGACATTGTCCGGGTGCAAGAAGAATTCTGCGAAGATGCAGATGTTATAATAATTTGTTACGGTGCACCATCGCGTTCAGTAGCAACAGCCGTTAAAAAAGCCCGTGCAGAAGGTATCAAAGCGGGTTACATGAAAATTGACACACCATGGCCATTTCCAGAAAAACACATAGAAAGGGCTGCAGAAACTGCTAAAAAAATAATTGTGGTAGAGATGAATCTGGGGCAGATGTTCTATGAAGTTCAGAGAGTTGCTGCAGGAAATGCTGAAGTTGAATTAATGCCTAAAATAGGTGGGGAAATTCATAAACCTCTGGAAATTTTGTCTAAAATTGAAAAAAGCTAATTCAATCATTAGTCTAAGTAATTAAAATTTAATTTATCAAAAATTAAGAATAACTCAAGTTAAGGAGTTGCTGAAATGGAAGAAAACAATGAAAGTCCTTTTATGAAATATTTAAGAAAGGATAGACTTCCAAACATTTTTTGTGCCGGATGTGGTAATGGTATAGTTTTAAATACATTTTTTAACGGCATGGAAATGGCAGAAGTTGATTTTGACAGTATCGCTATGGCTTCAGGAATTGGCTGTTCCTCACGGATACCAGGATATGTAAAATGCGATTCATTACACACTACCCATGGAAGACCCATATCCTTTGCTACAGGATTAAAACTGGGAAACCCCGATCTTAATGTAGTTGTATTCACAGGAGATGGAGATGCGGCCGCTATAGGTGGAAATCACCTTATTCACGGGGCTCGGAGAAATATAGATCTGACGGTTATTTGTATCAATAATAGCATATATGGGATGACCGGAGGGCAAATAAGTCCTACGTCCCCCCAGGGGAGTTATGGTAGTACTGCACCGTATGGTGCATTTGAACGGCCTTTTGATCTTGCTGAACTGGTTACAGCAGCAGGTGCAACTTATGTTGCCCGTTGGACAACTGCACATGCCCTTCAACTAGCCAATGCCATTAAAAAAGGCCTGAATAATAAAGGATTTTCATTTATTGAGGTTATTTCCCAGTGCCCAACTTATTTTGGTCGGAAAAACAAACTGAGAACTCCCGTAGATATGATGCGCTGGATGAAAGATAGCGGTGTAAACAAGCGAAAAGCTGATCAAATGAGTGCTGAAGAGCTTGAAGGAAAAATAATTGTTGGCGAATTTGCCAATGAACCACGGCCAGAGTTCTCTAATGAACTTTACAATTTAATTGAAGAAAAATACGGGCAAAAATCTCAAGCCGTGAAATCAGCTTACCGAGAGGATTAAATTGAGAAAAGAAATAAGAATTGCAGGATTTGGAGGTCAAGGAATAATATTAGCTGGAATAGTTATTGGTAAAGCTGCAGCACTACACGATAATATACATGCAGTTCAAACCCAATCCTACGGGCCTGAAGCTCGGGGTGGTGCTTCCAGAACAGAAGTTGTGATCAGCGATGAGGAAATTGACTATCCTAAAGTACAAAGTCCAGATATTATGGTTGCAATGTCCCATCAAGCATTAATGGCATATTTACATGATTTAAAAGATGGTGGAACCCTAATTGTTGATCCAGATATGATAATTGAAGAAGAAGTTCTTCCTTTTGTTAAAGAACATAATATCAATTATTATGAAGCCCCTGTAACCAAAACTGCTGAAAAAGAAATTGGGCTTAGTATAGTGGCCAATATTGTGATGATTGGAGCCATAACTGGAATTACCAAGGTAATTTCTGTTGAAGCTGCTGAAAAGGCCATAGCTGAAAGTGTGCCTCCGGGAACTGAGGCTAAGAATCTAGCTGCTTTTGAGGCCGGCCTGGCGATAGTAAAATAAATATTTTAAAATACCATTATTAAAATATTTTATCAATTCTTTATTTTTATTTTTTAATTTAGAAATGGAATACGTTATCTGCAATATACTATAATTATAATAATCATATTTCTAATTAATTATAATTAATAACATTAAATAGGTAATAACATAAATAGAGGTTTAAAATGAAACTTTATGAATATAATGCCAAAGCTGTGTTTAAAAATGATGGAATATCTGTACCTGAAGGATATATGGCCAAAACCAGTGCAGAAGCCCAAAAAATTGCGAAAAATATGAACCGGCCCGTGGCCATAAAGTCTCAAGTCCTGGTAGGTGGACGTGGTAAAGCTGGTGGAATAAAATTCGCCAATACACCACAAGAAACTTTTAAATGTGCTGAAGAGTTATTATCTAGTAAAATTAAAGGTGAAAAAGTCAAATATATTCTTATAGAAGAGAAAGCCAACATTAAAAAGGAATTCTATGTCAGTGTGGCTGTTGATCGTGCCAATAAAAAACCGCTTATTATGGCCAGTGCAGAAGGCGGAGTGGATATTGAAGAATTAGCTGAAAAAAGCCCTGAAAAAATCATCAAATATCATGTTAATCCACAGGACGACTTTTTGCCCTATGAAGGGCGAGAAATAGCTCGAAAAATGGGAGTAAAAAGCTCACTAATATCCTCCGTAGGAGGAATTATATGGAAATTATTTCAGGTATTTAAAAAATATGATGCTAACCTGGCCGAAATTAATCCACTTATTGTAACCCCTGAAGGAATTATAGCTGCTGATGCTAAACTCGATTTGGATGATGATTCTATTTTCCGTCACCTGGAAATGATGGAGCTGGATGAGTATGAAGCAGAAGAATTTGCTTTTGTAAAACTTGAGGGTGATATTGCAGTTATTGGAAATGGGGCCGGCCTAACCCTTACTGGAATGGATATGATAAAGTTGAATGGTGGAGAACCAGCTACATTTCTAGATATTGGTGGTGGAGCATCGGCAGATGTTATAAAAAAAGCACTGGATTTAGTAATAGATTACCCTCCAGTAAAAGTTATATTTCTAAATGTACTAGGTGGAATCACCAGAGCGGACGATGTAGCTCGAGGTATTATAAAAGCTCTAGAAGAAGCTGAAAGGAATATTCCATTGGTTATTCGGCTTACCGGTACCAATGAAGAAGAAGGACAAAGATTACTCACTGATGCAGGAGTATCTTTTGAAACATCCATGGAAGATGCTGCTAAAAAGGCAGTAACACTTCGAAATTCTTTTTAATTTAAATTATTTTATTTAAATTAAATTAGTAATTTATTTTATAATTTATTGAATTTATAGTCGAAATAGTTCTTTTTACTTTTATGAAATTTTAAAATTTAAATCTAAAACTTTAAAGTCAATAATGTGAAAAAAATAATGAAAAAATAAAAATAATCGTAATCTCACAGATTATTAAGTTATTTATGTTTATTTATTCTTGATTTCAGATTAGATACTTCTTTTTAATGTTACTGAATGGGCCATTACTAATGCTGAAATGACAATATATGCCAACAAAGCTGACTCATTGAATGATCTATTGAATATAAACAGTCCTACAATACTTTGAGATAAAAAAGCAGCTAATGCCCCAATTAGAAGTGCTTCTCTTCCTAAAAATATCCGACTGCCGTCCTTTCGCTTAGCCCTATACTTTCGCAAAATAAAAAATCCGGTTATGGTAACTAACATTATCCATCCCATTAAAAATAATAGTCCCACATATCCCGCGTCAAAAGCTACTGCAAATAATCCCGGGAGCATATAATCAATATAATCCTTTTTTACAACAAGTACTCCATAAAAAAGATGATATGGTAATCCTAAACCTTGAATAAATGTCATAGGGAGCACAATATAACCATCTGCCCCACCTAAGCATTCTGCTTTCCAGTAACAAGATCCTTGTACATGACCAAGTAAGTTAGTATTTGTTAAAACTGTTTTTAAACTAGGAATAGAGTAATGTTCCAATCTAGAAACCCTTAACATGGGACTTAAAACTGCTTTATTAAGTATTTGTGACATGATTTCTAGAACTGCAAAGGCCCCCACACCAGCAATAGTAAAACCTATGACTGATTTACGGGTTATTTTAGTACTTCTTTTAAAACTCTTGGACATTATTAAGTATCCGAAAGCCCATCCCAAAAACCATAAAATAAGGAAAGACCTGTGCATTATTCCTCCGGCCACTGCAATAACAAAGAACAGAATAATGGTCAATGTTTTTATGGATGTTGATTTAATACCTACTTCACTGAGTAAGCTAGCAGCGGCAGCCACAGTAACCCATCCAAAAACAGCTAAAGGGCCAAAAGGGTGAGTAAATTCATGGTGGTTCAGGAAAGGAAGCAATAATATTATAGCATCTACACTAAACATTGCAGCTATAAGAGAAGTAAGTACAATCCCTAAAAATAATACCATACTTAACGGCAAGGCCACTACATTAAAAAGAAGTAAAATTCCTAGGTGCATAATGACTGCTACTTCTATTATTAGTTGTAGATTATTTTGAGCAATAAACATGATTATCAAATTAGTTTTAATAATCAGTAATATAAATATATGTGCTGAATTTGTTTTAAAATCAAATGAAAGAAATTATTTGTTCATTTTTGTTTCTCTAAGTTAAATACTGACCCCGAAAATTTAAAAGAGATTTACAAATTTTTTCAAACCAACAGTGCAGATATTATACTGATTTAATTAATTATGAACTTTTTATAATCTTTCCAAAAAACATCTCCAAAAGAACAATATCCCAAAAATATCAAATTGATCGATATTTTTATTAATTTCAATTTAAAAAAAATATGGGAAAAACTTAATTAAAAATCTAAAAATTTAAGAGAATTGGAATTATAATAAATTGATTTATAACCCAATATTCTCAATTCAAGTGAAATACTTTATTTATTGTCCGGAAACTAATCCTTGCACATAATTCAATATTTCTTGCAAGAAACTGGTTATTTGATCTACAAATCCTGGATTAGAAACTTGTTGACTTATACCTTGAAGCTTATCCTGGAAATTAGTCAAATTGGATCGAACTTTCTGAGAATTAGCCACCGAATCAGCTATTTGTTGAGTCTGGTTGTTACTAAGATTAATATTCATTTGATTTGCAACATTTACCACAATAACTTTTATCTCATCAGGATTCTGTAAATTCTGACTTTGAGTCTGATTTTTTACATCAGAGAAAAGTTGGGCCACCTTGTCCCCATTTTGACCAGTTTGATTTACCAATTGAGTTTCCAGATATAATTCCTCAGTAGATGCTATTTTGGCTTCTTCTGGAATAGGAGTGCCTACTGCAATCTCATAAGATTTTAAAACTCCCGCTAAAGCAGCTTCACCAGTAGCTGGGACTGGAGAAGAAACAACTACATATCCACGATCTATTCCTGAAGATTGTAGGGCGTTAGCATACATTTGCGGTGTTACTACAGTTACTTTACTTTTATCTACAATGACCTTAATTCCTTTTTGATAGCTTAAATCAACCATGGCACATGAAAATATCTTACTTGAAGGATAAACCAATCCCGTGATATTTTTAGATATAGTATTAACTTCTGAAGCAGTTATAACCTTAGTATTTGCATCAGTTACATTTTTATCAGTTTTAGACTGAAAATAGTTCAACATTGAGTTTTTATATGCTGCATTGTTATTGGTTGCTTCCCCTAGGGTAATTGAAAAACCAGAAACAGCATATATGGGAGCAATAAGTACTAA
>DAWK01000048.1 GCA_002509745.1 Methanobacteriaceae archaeon UBA349
ATTTTCGCCACGGTAATGGGGGAAATAATCTATAAAATAGATAAAAAAAGAGATATTTTCCTTTTTTCCATGCTTTTAAACAGTTGTAGAAGAAATGACAATGAAAAAGGGTTTATTTATTTTTTTGCTGGTTTGTCCCTGACCTTGATAATTTTTGGACAAAACCTGGCTGTGGCCAATGCTGCTATATTGACTCTGGCATTGGGTGATTCTCTTTCTACCCTTGTGGGAACGCGATGGGGTAAACATCCTTTGATTTTTAATCCAAAAAAGACATGGGAGGGTTCTTTAACTTTCATAGCAGCAGCCTTTTTAGGGGCCCTAACTCAAGTCTCCCTACTGGCAGCTTTGGCAGGAGCTATCGCTGGTGCAATAACTGAGGCCTACAGCCCTATTGATGATAATTTAACCATTCCTTTGGTAGTGGGGACAGTTATAACTATTTTCATGTATTTTATGTAATTGGAAATTTAAAAAAGAAAATTTTGACTACTTTTTCCATATTATTTCCTAGAATTAATTTTTTTTAAGCCCATTCCAATCCCTTTTCCATTTTCAATTACCAATTCCCTTCTCATTGAAAATTTTCAATACCCTATTAAAATCATATTTTTATAGCCTTATAGCTCCTTCTTTTTTAAAGAAATAAACTGAAAGGCCAAATATTCCTATAGCAATTGCTATGGTTGGTAAAAATGATAGAATAATTAGAGGGTCCAGAACCGGTGTGGATGTCATTCGAACCATAATTATGGTGGGTATCAAGTTTAAAATTCCTTGTAGGGCTGGCATGTCCATGAAAAGCGGCACAAACAGCACAAATGTGGCAAAGAAAAGCAATAGGGTTATGGCTGAATTTGCTTCCTTGGTACTATCCACCAACATGGAAATTATAACTCCTAATCCGATAAAAATTAATCCTACAAAAAATAAGAGCACCAAAAGCAGCAAACTATGGTAAATTGGCACCTTAAGCAGTTCTAATAGTAATATCCATGCCGCGCTCTGCACTAGCGAAAATAAAAGTATAGGCAATATTTTACCAACAACCACCATGGTACTGGACAATGGTGTCATTAAAAGTACTTCAAAGGTTTTTCTCTCTTTTTCACCCACTACACTGTCAGTAACAATATTACTGGCCAAGAAAAATGGTAAAAGTACTATAAATGGTATAATAAATCCATACATTATCTCCACAAAATAAGAACTGTCCAGGGCCAGTGGTGAAGTGGAATTAGCATTAATGGGAACTTCTTTTAAAACCACAGGATTCTCAATAGCGGCAATTTGTGACGTGGAGAGACCTTGTTTAGATAGTTTTTGCTGTAGGCGATATGAATCAAGTGCCTTGGTGATTTTACTGGCCACCACAGAATAAAAAACATTAGCCGTATTGGCATCCAGGCCAATATCTCCTTTGGAGTTTGTTAGATAAATCATGGCCACCATACGCGTCCCCAAAGCATTTTTACCCTCTTGAGCAGTTTTAAAGTAAACTAAATTCAGATTTTGAGCTTTAAGACTTTTTTCAAGGGCAGATCCATTTAAATCCTCGGTTATTCCCACTTTAATTGCTGAGCTGCCCTGCCATTGGTCTATTAAATTAGGGTCACTAATCATGGAGCTTATAAATGCCAGACCAAAGGCCCCCAGTATTATAAAAAGCTGGACAACTACAACAAGCAAGTAAATTTTATTTGAAAGAATGTCCTCAGATTCTTTTTTGGATAAAGCTAATATTCTCATAATTTCCACCCGTATGTGGGATTATATACTTTAAAATGATAAATATGGGCATAAATATGTCTGTAAATTGTTTCTACTAACATTAAGATCCCCTTATCCTTTTCATAATTTTGCTAAATCCAATAAAAGCGATTAAAAGTTTGAATAATCCTGGACGGGGCCCAAATACAATATCATCTCTTCTAAATAACCATATTGCTGCCCAATAGGAAATGGCACTTATTATGAGGATAAATATTAGGGGAATTACAATATCTCCCCAGCCCATAGGGGATCCAGAAAATATCTTTATAATCAAGGTCATAGTGGATAAACTAACGGACTTGCCTTGTTGGGCGACATAAGCCAGTGCTGGAACTATTAAAAATCCAATTATGGCAATGTAGGCAAAGGTTATTCCAATTCCGGCCTCTTTATAATTTTTAGCATAAGCTGCTATAATGGAGGTGAGGCCTACAATGGGTACTGCGGTGATTACTACAATAAGGTAAACCAGCAAGGGATTACCAAGTGTAAAACCTGCTAAAATCATCAATATCATCCACAAAGCCACCTGTACGGCCATTGTCAATACAACAGCCATACTTTTGCCTAAAATGATGTATGTTCTGGATATAGGCATGGCTATTAGTATCTCTCCGGTTTTACGTTCCTTTTCACCAACTATGCTGTCCACTACCAGATTTCCAAAGAGGAACAATGGTAAGAATAATAAAACTGCAGTCATTATTTTGGTTATAAGTTGTAGGGGGAGTGATTCTCCGGTAGATTCTTGTTGAACTTGTGGTTCTGGGGATGATTGTGAAAAATTAGGACTTATACTATTAATTAACTGCTGTGAAATGATTGCTGAAGTTTTATTACCTGCTAATTGGACTTCATCTCTTACCACACTTCTTTTAGGGTCACTATAATCAATAAAAATCTCGCTTTTGAGTGGAGATATGGTATTATTCGATAAACTGACATTTTTTGAAACTAAAAGCAGACCAGTTAATTTTCCCTGGCTGATAAGTTGCAGGGAACTATTTGATACCGGCCCTATTTCAAGTATCTGCGGATTTAGATTATTTTTGAAAATTCCTTGAGAATCAGCCACATCTAATGAGGCAAACCCATTTAAAGAAGGGGTAAGTCCTACTCCTTGCTGAGATTCAATATTGCTCATGAAACCATTAAAAAACAGCACCATCATTAATAGCACTGCTAACTGGAAAAAGAATATTAAAATAAATTTACGGCTTTGAAGCGTGTTCTTCAGTTCCCATCGGGTTATTGTCCAGGATCCCATATTTAAAACCTTTTTATTATAATTAAACAAATAATTATATAAATTGTAAAAGATGTAGCTATGATGTGTTTAATATATTGAATATCTTGAAGTTATGCCCTATTCTCTAATTTCTCTTAATATTACTGACGGTTTGAATAAAAACATCTTCTAAAGTAGGTTCTTTAGTATTCACAGCCATAAGATTGGAACCTATGTGCTTAACAATATCAGAAATATCTTTTCGACTATTTAATGAAATATCTAAATCTTTTCCATTCAAAACAATATTTTCAACACTGGAATAAGATTCTATTGATTTAAAATCACTCTTAGAAAACTGAGAGGGCTCCTTTAAGTTTATTTTCAAAATCAAATTCCCGTGAATTTTTGATTTTAATTCTCCAGGGCTGCCCATATCCAGTATCTGGCCCTGATTTAAAATAGCTACTCTATCACACAATAAATCGGCTTCATCCATGTAATGAGTACATAAAATAATGGTCTTCTCTCCTTTCAAGCCACCAATAAATTCTCGGATGGATATGGCAGTGGCCGGATCCAGGCCCATGGTTGGTTCATCGAATATAATTATTTCTGGATCGTGAACCAGTGCTCGAGCAATCCCAATCCTTTGGCGCAGCCCTTTAGAGAAAGTATTGATTCTGTGATGGGCTCGGTCACTCATTCCTACCAGTTCCAATAATTCCTCAATCCTGGCGTCTAAACGATCTTTAGGAACACCATAAAGTTCACCAAAATATTTTAAAAGATCGTATGCCTTAAAACGCTCGTATAAATTAGGTTCTTCAGGTAAATAGCCAATCATGCTCTTTATTTCTAGGGGATTTTTCATTACGTTGTAACCACCCACCATGACCTTGCCCTGGTCAGGGTGGAGGATGCAGGAAATAATCCGGATAGCAGTGGTTTTACCGGCCCCATTAGGACCAATTATTCCTAAAAGTTCTCCTTTTTTTATATTGAGACTGAGCTCGTTTAAGGCAGTAATCTTACCAAATCTCTTGCTAAGTGAACTTATTTCAATCATGTTTTTTTCATGAGTCAAGAGATAAACCTCTTAAATTTTTTAAAAATGATTAAATTGAATTATTCTAAATAAATATATTTATAATTTATATTCTATTCCATAATTCTATTCCATAATAATTAGCTATTTGCTACAATTTATTATAGTATATATTTTAAAACTAATAAAGTTGTTTCAGGATTTAGAATTAACATAAAATAGAAATTAACATAGATATAAGTGGTTTTGAATAGATACATGATTTTAATAACTCTAATAAAATCAATAAAAACCTTTTCAACAAATTAAAACCAAATTAAATTAATTATTAACTTATATTTATCCATTAAAACACCTTAAAGAGCAAGATAAAATGTTTCTTTCCAAGCTCATTCCTGTAGAAAAAGCCCGGCAAATTATAGAAGAAAATCAGAAAATAATGTCTGAAGAGATAATAAAACTAGAAAAGGCCCATAATCGGGTTAACTGTAGTGAATTCATATCTCAGCATAATTCTCCTCCATTTGATAGATCGGCCATGGATGGCTACGCCCTTCAGGCCCAAGATACCTTTACTTCATCTCCTTCAAATCCAGCCCATCTGACCATTATTGATAGAATTGGTGCTGGGGACTCTTCTTCTGTAGAGATAATATCTGGCCAAGCAGTTAAAATTGCTACGGGCGCGCCCATACCTGCCGGTGCTGATGCGGTGGTCATGGAAGAATACACCTATGAAAAAGGTGATCAACTGGAAGTTCTTGCCACTCTAAGTCCGGGAGAAAACGTTTCTTATGTAGGAGAAGATATTAGTAAAGGCGATAAGATTCTGGGTTCTGGAAGGCTTTTAAGACCTCAAGAGTTGGCCCTCATTGCTTCAGCAGGATATGGTGATGTAGAAGTATATAAAAAACCTAAAGTGGGCGTAATTGTAACTGGTAATGAACTGGTTGATCCTACATTTCACTTAAAAGGAGCAGAAGTAATTAATTCCAATCAATATGCTTTAAGAGCACTGGTGGAGAGTGCTATGGCAGAATGTGAAATAAGTCACTGCAGAGACGATGCACAACTCATGGAAAAGGCCATTTCAGAGGCAGCTGAGAAATATGATGTAATCATTACTACTGGAGGAACGGCCATAAGCAAAGGCGATGTGGTGGTGGATACGGTGGATAAGCTGGGCGAGGTCTTGATTCATGGAGTAGCTGTGAGGCCTGGAAAACCGGTAGGTTTTGGAATAGTCAACGAAAAATCCATATTTATGCTTTCTGGCTATCCGGTGGCAGCTATGGTTTTGTTTGATGTATTTGTAAGAACCTATCTTTTAAAAATGCAGAATATAAATTATGAGCACCAACCCGTGAAAAAAGTGGCCCAGAAAAAAATTCCCTCTAATTTAGGCCGTACTGACTATATTAGAGCTTTTGTAGATGTCAATGGGGTCAGGCCAGTAATGAGTAAGGGCTCTGGTGTTATTAGGGCCATGGTTGATTCTAATGCTTACGTGTTTATTGAAGAGAATCAAGAAGGTGTAGGAGAAGGAGAAGAATGTGATGTGATTCTTTTTGATTCTTTTAAGGTTTAATTAATGATATTTTAATTAATGATATAACTTTAAATTCATGAATTTTAAAAATTTATTCTAAAATCAATTAAGTTCAAGTACTTATGAACTGAATATAAATATGATTTAATACATTCTTATAATTAATAATCTGGTTATTAGTATTTATAAATAGTAATTCGAGTATGATTTAAAGTCAAAAGATATTAATCTCATATATTTAAATTTATAATAAGTAAATGAAAATATTATTTAATTATTCAACGGTGAACTAATGGATGTTTTACAGTTTTATGCTGCGTTATTCATAATTATATGGGTAGTTGCATTTCTTTTCAAAGATAAACTCAAAATTGAGATTCACGGCCCCATATTAATGAGACGGACCACCCGAATGAGAGGCCTTATTGATAGAATTGCCCAAAGACATAAGAAGTTCTGGAGATGGACCATGAATATTGGAATAGTAGTGGCCTTCTTTTTCATGGCAGTAATGTTGTATTTCTTGTTCACTTCACTTCAGAGCTTTTTCACAGCGCCCCAAGCTTCTTTGATATTACCGGGAGTAGATTTACCAGGATCTCAGATATTTGTACCTTTAGGATACGGGATATTGGCCCTGATCACGGTAATGTTTGTTCATGAATTTGGTCATGGGATTATGGCCCGTGTGGAAGGAATAAGCATCAAATCCATTGGAGTGCTTATGTTAGCCATACTTCCCGGAGCATTTGTGGAACCTGATGAAGAAGAAATAAAAAAATCAAAAAGATCTTCAAAACTTAGGATTTATGCTGCGGGATCTGTATTTAATCTCATGTTGGCGGCACTAACTTTCATTGCATTTGTTTGTATTTTGAATTTTGCGGTACCTGCTGCATTTGACGCAGATGGTATTCAGATAAACAGTGTTGTTCCTGGAAGCCCGGCAGTTGGAGTGTTAAAAGAGGGAATGGTAATTGAAAGTATTAATGGTGTTCCCACCAGTAATTTGACCAATTATCAAGAAGAACTATCTAACCTAAAAATCGGCGAAACAGTTGTCCTGGTAACGGATCAGGGGAAATTCAACATTAAAACGGAAAAAAATCCCAATAACTCCTCCCGAGCTTACATTGGTATAAGAAGTTCTGTTAATATGGAAGTAACTGAGAAAGTAGCCAAAAACTATGGGGAACAACTACCTTGGGTGTGGTTGTATCTTCAAGATCTTTTCTACTGGATTTTCTTACTTAATTTTGCAGTAGGTACCTTTAATTTACTTCCTTTTAAGCCACTGGATGGAGGACTCATGCTGGAAGAAGTTCTTAGGTATAAACTTTCAGAAGACCAGATTAAGCCTATTATAATGACTATTTCGGCATTCCTTATATTTATAATAGCTATTAGTGTAATATGGGGAACTGGAAGGGGATTATTAATGATGTTCAAGTAAAAAAGATTAATTTCTTTTTCTTTTTTTAAATAAATATTATACAAAATAGATTAAAATAAAAATAATTTTAACGTTATCTTAAAAACTAGCGAGACTTTTTCTGACAATCAAAACAAGTTCTTCTATCCCTATTAGTTTTGTAAACCTTTCCGCAGGAAGGGCACTGCACGACTTGAGCAGTTTTCTTCTCAATAGGGAATGGCCTATCCTGGCACTGACATTTAATTCCCACCATTTTCTTAGATGAACGTCTTTTTTTCATTTTATCACTATAAAATACATTTAAAGACTATTTATTAAATATTAACAGCTAAATTTACTAAAAACTAAACACTTGATCCATTTCTTCCATTAAATCCACTACTAAATCATCATAATCGTGGAAGAGTTTCGCTCCAGGAATTAAATTCTCTCCCAAGCCCCGGGCCTTTAAATCATTTTCAGATACTGAAACTGAGTGATTTTCAGCCAGGAAATGGATTAAATCGGTATGGACATGCCCATGAACTCCTCCATAAACTCCATTTCCAATTAAATAAATGATTATTTCCGCATGAGCCCGGTAAATGTTTAATAATGTGATAAAATTATTAAAACTTTCTTCCTGAGGAGTTTTAGTTATTATAAATCCAATTTTCATTTTTTTCTCCAGTTATATCTGTTTAGAAGAATTTTTAATCAATATCCTTCCCAGCCCAAGGTATTCATCATTTCTGGACCCAGTAACTTTTCCAGACACTCCACCTGGGCCTGATGCCATGGTTCTTGTAGGGGAAGACACTCATTCAGCGGCTTGTCTCCTGAAAGTACTTTAAAAGAGAAGGCCATGCAAGTTTTTTCACCACATTCTTCACAATCGGTCTGAGGAAGACATTTATAAATATCCATGGGCCCTACTTGTGAAATATTTGGAATATCTAATTTTTCTATAGTTTTAGAATCATTTGAAGATTCTAAATTATCATATGCTTGATTTATGGCTTTCATAACGTCAGTTATTATTTCTACAGCATCTTCTTTATCCAGAGTCTTGTTCATGGTAACTTTACCAGACGGATAAAGTGTAACTAGGCGGCCATATATGGATAGTGTCAATATTTTTTTCTTTTCCACGTAATTAACTTTTCCTGGGGGGTACATGGGAACTAAACTACTAATAATATCTTCTAATGGAGCATCTAACTGCATTAAAACTCTGACCTTACCTTCAGTTGCAATACAGGGTCTTATATTTTTAATGCTAACTTCACTAACCAGAGAACCATTTTCCAGCACTTTATATTTTAATTCTTTCATTTCCAATTCCAGACCTCCTAGAAAGCTGAAATAACGTTTGAAATATTTATTTTATTGGGGAATGATTTTAAATTCTCAAAAATGTAGTATTTTTTGATTTTACAGCCATAATTTCGTATAATTCCTGATCATTTATAATTTCGGCGGCTTCCACCAGATCTTTTTCTTTAAATCCTCGATCTTGCAATGATTTTTCATGAACAAATAGACTTCCTTCTGGAAAAATAAGGTAAGTCAGCTCTTCCACACAAGGGAAATTCAAACGACTCTCACTCTGCTGTCCTCCCAGGGCAGCATAGACTCCGTCACCAATTAAAAGAACATCCGAATCTAATTCTTTGTTTAAGCAGGCAATTGAAACATAAAATCCACTAAAAGCATCTTCATAACCGTAAGGGGCCTTATCAATTATGATGAATGATGATTCCATATTAAACCCCCAAACTAATTACTTGGTGGCTTTCTTTTATCCAACCTGCTAGATCATAAACATTGGTGATTGCCACGCCTTTGATATATGGTTTTTTGGCACAACTATGGCCTCGAGCTGTGGAACATCGCACACAAGCCCTCACATCAGCCCCTTTATTTATGAGATTCCGGAATTTTGCGGCTACATTGGGAAATGAATGGGGATTCTGTTCTTTTTTTGGAATGTGGGTAGCATCCATATATAAAAATAAATTTACCCTGTATTTTTTATTAAGTGCACTCAGTGCTATTTCATAGGCCATATCTGCATACTGGGAGCGATAAGGGCCCTCAGTAAGGACTATGGTTAGAACTTTAGGGGAGTTCTCTATCATAGTATTTATTATGTTTTTTTCAAGATAAATAATTGTCCATGAATAATAATGAGAAATTATTTAATTTATAAGCTGGGGGTTATTTTAAAAATAAAAAAATAATTTAAAAAATTAAATTCATGAAAAATAAGGCCTTTAAAAACCACTTTTCACAAAATACTTTTTCTGGAACCAAAGTGCCACATTAACCAGACCTATAAGTATGGGAACTTCAATTAAGGGCCCTATTACTGTTGCAAATGCCACACTAGAACCAATTCCAAAAACAGCTATGGCCACTGCAATGGCCAGTTCAAAATTATTGCTGGCGGAAGTGAAGGAAATGGCAGTTGTTTTAGAGTAGTCTGCACCTATTCTACGCCCTAAATAGAATGTTACAAAGAACATCACCACAAAGTAAATTAAAAGGGGAATGGCAATTATTATAACATCAAATGGTATCTGCACTATATAATTTCCTTTTAGGCTGAACATGACCACAATAGTAAATAAAAGAGCTATGAGGGTTATAGGACTAATTTTAGGTATGAATTGCTCATGATACCAGATCTTACCTTTTCTTTTAACCAGAATAAATCTGGTTAGCATACCCGCCAGGAAAGGAATGCCCAGATAAATAAAAACACTTTGGGCAATTTCCAAAATGCTTAAATCGATGCTGGTCCCATTTATCCTAAACAGGGCAACAAAACCATGATAAAGAACCAGGCATAAACGCTGTAGAATAAAACCTGAAATACACTGTTAAAAGCGACTAAACTGGCAGCGTACTCATTATTTCCCTGGGCCAGTTCATTCCATACTAAAACCATGGCTATGCAGGGAGCAATACCAATTAATATTAAACATACCACGTACTCTGGATAGTTGGATAAGAATATCACGGCCAGAACAAACATAAAAATGGGCGCTCCTATCCAGTTTTGGAACATGGCCAGTCCCAGCACTTTACAGTCGCGAAAAACATCAGGCAGTTCCCACGAAAAATTGATTTAAGAAAGAATCACATCCAGTTATAAAGTAACCGATGGAAACTCCTAAGATCATGGCCAGGAATATCCATAGTGTAAGATAACGATCCAGAAAACTGAGCCCAGTGGAGTCGCATCTTTTTGAATTATTTATAATTTCTTTAGATTTCATTTAAATACCCTATTGAAACATAATATATTCTTAATTGATTATTGCATGGTTAATAAGAAAATAAGAAGCGAATAAATCACTCTTTTTTAGATTCTTCCAGGCCTCTTTCAAAGGCGTCACGGTGCATATTAGCAGCCATTTCTTTTTTACACTCATCGTCACTTAATAATCGCATTTTAGGTGCCCTGCAGGGGTAGTGTTGAATCCTCAATCCGGCCCGACTGGCCAGCCCTTCAGTATTCCTTCCAATAACGTCTTTGGCCACAAAATCAGTTGCTCCACAGGGAGATCCCCTTATGACTTTCACATCCAAGACTTTATCGCTCTGACAATTAATTTTGACTATGGGTTGGCCAAATTTAGCCACGAATTCATCAAATACTGGATTTCCATTTTCCTCCAGATCGCACATGTTTTCTGGAGCAGTAATATTTCCAAATCGGGTTAACTGCTGTTTGAAACCTTTTCCTCTCCAGGCCCCAACGATTATCCAGTCCACCTTATCGTGGAGATGCTCTACCAGTTCCAGGGTGAGGTCTGGGTGGATTACATAGGTTAAAATAACATTGGCTTCTGTTAATTTTTCTAAAGCATCCTCTGGAACTTCTATTTCATCAATAAATGCACCAACTGGTGGTTCAAGCTCGATAAAATCTGTTTCAAACTCTTCTTTGATGTTTTCATAGGCCCGATCTCCATAAGGCCCGTCAGTTACTATGGCTATTTTAATCATAATGGCCCTCCACTAACTTAAAATCTATTAAAATCATTTTTTAACTATTTTAAATTTCTCTACTAAATTCTTTTTTTATCCATTCCTGGATATTATCTCTTAAATTTCTTAAAGAATTTAACTGGGTGTTATCATCACCTTTAAATTCACGAGGGTCGGGAAATCCCTGATGGATATGGCTTTTACCTCCAATAAAAACCGGACAGGCCCCTTCATCACATAGGGATACCACATAATCAAATTCATGGCCTTGGAATTTTTCCAGACTTTTTGATTTATTTTGAGAGATATCAATACCTATTTCCCTTAGAACTTCTATGGTAAGGGGATTAATTTCCAGAGGTTCTGATCCGGCAGAGTAAACTTCATAATGATTGCTATAGGTATTTTTTAGTAAAGCTTCCGCCAACTGGGACCGTCCTGAATTATTTTTACATATGAAAATGACTTTTTTCTTATTTGATTCCATTTAAACACCTTTTGAAGTGGATAAGTAAATATTAATTTTTTAATTATTTATTCAACACGATCTTTAATTATCTTTTTAATTTCCATCACGCATTTTTCACCAGATTCACCTAAGCGGGCCACGCCACCTGGTTTCAAGTCATTTTCTTGCAGGGGAGTCATTACATTCATACTGTCTGCAACTTTAACTCCTTTACTGGCTAATATCATATCCACACAAGAGTGTTCGCAGCCATTCACGGCCATTATGGGATATTTTTTTATAATTTCCTTAAAACCTTCTTTATCTGCCGATGTAGCAGTAATACAGACTGATATGACATCTGGTGATTCTTCTACAACATCTGAACATGAAGCTCGGGCCACGAGGCCGTAGGGACTCATTCCATTACAGGGACACAGGGCAATTTTTTCTTTTTCCATTCTGATTTCTCCTAATTCGAATAATTATTTATAAGACTCTGGCCACGATTTTTAAATTAAATCACTTAAATTTTCAATTAATTCCAGTAATTGGTCATTGGTGAGCTGGTAATGGATCCATAGTCCTTCTTTACGGCCCTGAATAAAACCAGCTTTTTTTAAAACATTTAAATGATGTGAAATGGTTGATTGAGGTTTTTCCAGAACGTCAGTAATTTCACAAACACACAGCTCACCATCTTGAAGCAAATACAATATTTTAATCCGGGTGGGATCAGAAATTGCCTTGAATATCTCTGACTTATCTTGTAATTGCTTATCCTCTGGAATTTTAGCTATGGTTTCTTTTAATCTTTTAATCTGGCCATTATAATGGTCTCCTTCGCCAGTAATTTCACATGTTTTCAAATAAATCACCTTTAGCTTTCAACTTTTATTTTGGCAATCAGGACAAATATATTCCTCTTTATCAGTTTTATATACCTTATCACATTTTTCACATATGGCATCTTTAAGATGAGATTCTTTTTGCACGTTTATCCCCCATTTACATGAAATGCCACCTCTGCTGTGGGTGTTTTTCATTCTCACCTTTTCATTTTCTTCTTTAACCATCAAATCACACATGTTAAGATTAATAGCACTTATTTTTGTTTTTTTCTCTTAATTTAGCCGTCATTTTGTCAAATTTAATTTTAAGGTGGTCATAACCTTTACTGTGGAAGGGACAATCTTCTATACAGTATGTACAACCCTGGCTACAACCTATACAGAGTTTTTGCACCAGTTTCGTTTCAGTATTTCCACAGCAAGCTTCTTTTTCTAGCAGTGCTTTTTCAGGGCAGGCCTTAACACAGTTGCTGCATCTATTACAGTAATCATTTATCCAGGAATGCTCATTTTCGTTTTTCACAGGTAAATTTGCTATACTGACGAATATAGCAGAAATTTTCAGTCGAGGGCCAAGTTAAGGGGTTATGAGAAGGCCAATTTTTCCTATCTGTACTAATCCTGCTTTTTGAGCCAGCGGGGAGAAATTAATATTACCTTCGTAAGTATGGGCCACCTGGGTGGCGTAACCATTTTTTCGAAGATAATCTGAAATTTTATAGCTTATTTCACCTAATTTAGCATAGGCAGCATTATTTAACTCCTGAGCTTCCTCCCCGGGGGCAGTAGCAATGATATCTTCACCCATGGGCATGGTCAATACAATGGTGTGGGGATAAGGGATGAATTTATCTTTAATTAACAAATCAGAAGTAATTTGGCTGTATCCTATACTACTAATTCCCAGTGATTTAGTATAGCTCTCAAATTCTTTGATAAACTCTTCAGATGCCAGAAATTCTGCATTTTCTGGATTATTAACTTGTGATTGGTCGGGATATTCTACATCTCCACATCCACATCCGGAGTCATTGTTTCTGCTAGTGATTCATCACAACCACATCCACTATTTTCAGGAGATTCTGCCTCGTTTTCTGAGGATTTTTCACTACACAAGCATTCTTCATTTTCTTTAAGTGCATCAAATTTATTTTCTTCTGATTCTGTAGAATATTCATTATTCTCGGACTCGCATCCATATTTATTATTATTATCCATAGTTTAACCTCGTAAATATTTTTAGTTTCAAAATTGTAAATTATTCTTATTTCATGGCTTTGAGTTGTATGCTGGTGATTTTTCCTATAAGACGTTCGTCCATATTAGTTTCGGTGAAAAAATGTTGTTCTATTATTTCCACTTCTTTAAAACCGGCTTTTTTAATGGTACTTAAATAATCTTGCTTCTCCATGGCTCCACCAATACATTCAGACCAGGCCTGGAAGTTTTTTCGTATCTCATGGGGAATATGGCCTTCAGTAACTAGATCCGAGACTAAAATTCTTCCTCCCGGTTTTAAAACCCGATAAACTTCTTGATAGGCCTTATTTTTATCAGGGGTGAGATTTATGACACAGTTACTGATTATAACATCAATAGTGCTCTCTTCAATAGGCAAATTTTCTATTTCACCTAATTTGAATTCTACATTGGTGTATCCACCTTTTTGGGCATTTTTAACGGCAGTTTCAATCATGTCCGGAGTCATGTCCAATCCAATGACTTTTCCTCCATCTCCCACTTTATTGGATGCCAGGAAAACATCTATACCTCCACCGGAACCTAAATCCAGTACGGTCTCCCCATCCTGAATTTCGGCAAGTGCAGTGGGGTTTCCACATCCTAAACCAAATACTGCCTCTTCAGGAATACTTTTAAGTTCTTCGGTACTGTATCCTACTGCCTGAGCCTGTTCAGTAACTGAATCTGCTCCTGAACAGCATGAACAAGAGGAATTTTCTTTTTTTGCTATTTTGGAGTACCTGTCTTTTACGAATTCCTTGATTTCTTTTTCCTGCATTTTAAAACCCTCAAAATTTTAATTTAATCAATTTATGGTGAAATTTTTATTCAACTTATTTCCATATATCCAAATTCATGGATATAATCACTATATCTAAATATATGGATATAGTATATAAATGTTCTGTTGATTCTTAAGAGACAATTATAAGAATTAAATTAAAATCGACCAATTATTATCTTAAATTTAATGGGAACCATTATGGGCTGTTTTATCTAGCTAATTTTTTATTCTTTTAGGCATCCTGAGGATATAATTCCCATAACTTATAAGGCAAAATTTACAGAAATTATATCAAATTTTAATTTCCTACAGGAGAAAAAAACAAAATGAAAGTAGTAGTAATTGGT
>DAWK01000042.1 GCA_002509745.1 Methanobacteriaceae archaeon UBA349
GGTTTATTTGCAAAAATTAAGCACATGCCGGTGGATGCTATTGAAACCATGAATTCTCGTTATATTTTTGGATATTCTAACTGGCGGGCCAAAAAACTCTCCATTGAAAAAAACATACCTGAAATTGGGGCTAGCGACTCGCATTTTGTAGGTGCGGTGGGAAGTTGTGTGACTGATGTAGACGCTGATTTTTCGGTGGAAAGTATTTTAAAATCCATAAAAGCTGGAAAAACCACAGCTTATGGTGATAGAACTCCACTTCCTTTGATACTCAAAGAAGTTATCAATAAAAAAATTAAGCGTGTTTACGAATATTAAATATTTATAAAAAAGTCTTACTTTTTTATTTACTTATTGTGATGCTTTATTTAATATCAAATAAATCTAATATAAAATAATCACACTAAAATGGTTTAAAATTTAATTCAAGTCGAATTAACCTTTTAAATAATTATTTTTTTCTAATTTGATTCTTAAAAAAATTGATTATAAGTTCTAAATTATAAGTTATAAGTTATCAGTTTTAACTCATAATAAAAAATAAGATTGAATTTCTAATTATTTAAACTCAGATTTTTATTATCATCATCTCATTGTTGTATTGGGATCGAATTTCAAGAGATATTATTAAATGTAAACAGTACAGATTAGATTAATTATGCAAGCGGAAATTGGTATTTCGTTCTCGAACTCTGTTTCTCAATTCATCCAGAATAATTTTTTATATCTTCATCCCGGCTACACACTGTTTAATACAATTATATTTGGATTAATTTTAGGCCTGATAGTAATTGTAATAATTAAAATGTTTAAATGGATTGATAAGGATCCTGGTGATCTCTTTATAGCTTTGATTCCCTTCATATTTTTCGGATCCAGTGCCCGGGCCCTGGTGGATAATGGAATTTATCCGTTGACGTTGTGGCTGGTAACTCCGGGTATTTATGTCTTGACTGGATTGATAACAATATTAACACTTTTAGGCTCGATTTATCTGGAAAAAAAGACCCAATACGACTATAGATACATTATTTTCACAGTGGGAGTATTGATATGCATTCCCCACATTTTGAGCTTACAAAGTATAAATTTCACAGCTATGGCACATGTTTTAATTTTTTGGGGGATGTTCACCGGAATATTTGCTTTGATTGGGCGAAAATGGGATCTTCTAAAAGATAAATTTAACTTAGCAGTCCTTTCAGCCCATTTTTTCGATGCAGCATCCACTTATGTGGCAGTGGACTATTATGGTTACTGGGAACAGCATGTTCTTCCCAGTGCTTTGACCAATTTATGGGGAACCGCATTTGTAATGTTTCCTTTAAAAATAGTAGTTATTTTATCAGCTCTTTATATAATAGACACTAGTATAGAAGATAAAACAATAAGAAATACATTAAAATTGAGCATATTTATTTTAGGACTGGCTCCGGGCCTTAGAAACTTTCTAAGCTTGATAATGGGTGTTTAAATAATAATTATTATTAATATATTTTTTTCCAACTTCATTTTTTAGAAATATTTAACCATTCTCGGCAAATATTTTTATTAGATAAGGTCCTGAAATATAACTGTTTAAACGAAATTTTGTCCTAATTTCATTATTTCATTGGGATTAATGATTTATAGGATGAAAATCAGCAAATACAGGATCAGATTCTTTCTGAGCCTAGCCAAACCAAAGAGGAATGTCTATGTACATTGAGAAAGTAAAAAAAACCATGAATTTACCGGAAGAGGTAGTAATATTTGATACTACTTTAAGAGACGGTGAACAAACACCCGGTGTGGCCCTGACCGTGGATGAGAAGATACGGATAGCTAAAAAGCTGGACCATTTAGGTGTGAAAACAATTGAGGTTGGATTCCCTGCGGCTTCTGAAGGAGAAAAAGAAGCAGCTCGTGAAATATTATCTCTGGGCCTGGATGCCCAGGTTTGTGGTTTGGCAAGAACTTTGAAAGGTGACCTGGATGCTGCAATAGATTGCGAAGTTGATTATATTCATACATTTATTGGTACATCTCCTCTGCATAGAGAATTTAAGCTTAAAATGACTAAAGAAGATATTTTAAGTAAAGCAGTTGATGCTGTGGAATATATAAAAGACCATGGTATAGTGGCTGAATTTTCGGCAGAAGACGCTACCAGAACTGAATTTGAATACCTTTCTGAGATTTACCAAGCCGTGGATGAGGCCGGGGTTGATTTCATTAATGTACCCGATACGGTAGGGGTAATGATCCCAGGTTCTATGAACTGGCTGGTTAAAGAACTTAAAAAAACTATTAAGTCGAGTATAAGTGTGCACTGTCATGACGATTTTGGACTGGCAGTTGCAAATTCGCTGGCTGCAGTGGAAGCTGGAGCAGAACAGGTACATGCTACTGTAAATGGTCTGGGTGAGAGGGCAGGCAATGCTTCTTTAGAAGAAGTAGTTATGGTCTTAATCGCTCGTTATGATTTCCCTTTAGATATCAAAACTCAGCAGCTAGTTAATCTATCGGAATTTGTCTCCAGAATCACGGGGATAAAAATGCCACCTAACAAGGCTATTGTGGGAGAAAATGCGTTTGCTCATGAGTCTGGTATTCATGTGCATGGTATTCTGGAAAATGCAGAAACATATGAGCCTATTAGTCCTGAAATGGTTGGTCACACTCGCAAAATTGTTTTAGGAAAACATACTGGAGCCAATGCCCTTAGATCAAAATTAGATGAATATGGTATTGAAATGAATGAAGACCAGTTCTGCACGGTCTATGATCAGATTAAAACTCTTGGAGATAAGGGTAAAAAGGTTACTGATGCTGATTTAAAGGCCATTGCAGTGACTATTTTAGGTAAAGCCAAGGAAGAAATAGTTAAACTGGAAGGAATTGCCGTTATGACTGGGGAAAATGTAATGCCGACGGCTACAGTAAAGCTCAGCATACACGATGAAATCAAATCTGCTGCTAAAACAGGTGTGGGTCCGGTAGATGCTGCAATTAATGCTATTCAGAGTTTAATGAGTGATACTCTGGACATTGAACTTCAAGAGTATCATATAGATGCTATAACTGGTGGAACTAATGCTCTCGCTGAAGTATTTGTCATAATGAGTGATACTGATGGAAATAATGCTACTGGACGCTCAACCAGAGACGATGTGGTCATGGCCAGTGTAGAAGCAGTTTTAGATTCAATAAACAAAATTTTGATGGTTAGGTAGAATTCTGAAATTAAAATAGTTTTTCAAACGCTTAAATTATTAAATTTTTTATTAAATACTTAAATTTATTTTTATTTTTTTTTTTAGCTATTTTTTAGTGTTCTGTTTATCTTTTGATTTTATAATTCTAAAATAAAAGTAAAAAAACAGATATATTTTATATGATTAAAACATAAATAATTAGTAATAAATTTTCTATTATCAAATAAAGATATTTAAGTCAATTTTTAATTGTATAAAATGTAATAAACATTTATAGGTGCAATTGGGGAGATAAAAAATGGCCAGTGCCAAAATATTGGTTGTAGAAGATGAAAGTATAACTGCAGATGACATCAGTGAAGGACTTGTAGAATTAGGCTATGATGTTCTAGCAGCGGTTTCAACTGGGGAGGAAGCAATTAAAAAAGCAGAAGAGCTTTCACCAGATATAATTATCATGGATATCCGTTTAAAAGGTAAAATGGACGGTATTGAAGCCGCACAAGAAATTAGGCGCAGATTTGGGATTCCAGTTATTTATTTAACTGCTTATAGTGATGAAAGTACAGTGGAAAGAGCTAAAATAACAGAACCTTCGGGGTATATTCTTAAAGGAGATTCAAGTTTCTTAAGCAAGCCCTTTGATGATAGTGACCTCCATACTGCAATTGAAATTACACTTTACAAACATAAAATGGAATTGCGCCTTATAAAAAACCAGCAGCAGATGGAAAATATATTAAGAAATGTTTCTGACGCAATTATATCTACTGACTCGAAAAGACAAGTAAGATTGATAAACTCTAAAGCAGAAGACATCACTGGATGGTTAAAAGAGGATGCAATTGGAATGGATCTCATGAAGGTTTTAAATCCCATCAGTGGCCAATTAGGCCTTTTAGATACGGAAGATATTTCTATGGCCCGCCCATTAGAATTTTCAGATGAACTAATTAGAACTAAGGCTGGGGTAAAAATAAAAATTAGTGGAACTTTAAATCCGTCTAAAGATCTAAATGGAAAAATTGATGGATGGGTAATTGTATTCAATGGCCTTTAGTTCATTCATCCTTCTTAAATTAATTTAATGTTTTAATTAATTTAAATGGCCATTTTAATCTATTTTTTTTTTAAATGTTTAATATGAATACATTCTGAAATCAGATTTTCACATGATAAATAGAATTAAAATCATTTTATTTCAGTATTTGACTCCCAATACTGCTTTTTAAACAAGATTTTCTGTATTATTCTTTTTTGCAAGGATATCACAAAATATATATAATAATGGGTTACTGAAAGAATAATAGTCATTCTTTCGGAGGTTAAAGTGATGTCAGAGGAAAATGTTGTATACATTGGAAACAAACCCGTAATGAACTATGTCTTAGCAGTTGTAACCCAGATGAATGGTGGAAGTAATGAAGTGGTTCTGAAAGCTAGAGGAAGAGCCATTAGTCGCGCCGTGGACGTTGCTGAGATAGTAAGAAACAGGTTTATAACAGACATAGATGTTCAGAATATTGACATAAGCACCGAGGAAATCATTGGTAACGAGGGAACAGCCACTAATGTTTCGGCTATTGAGATACTACTTCAAAAAGATAATTAAATATACTATAGTATTTTATTTTAGAATTATTCCTTTGAAACCTTTAGGTTTCAATTTTATTGATTTTTTAAATCCAGAATTAGCTTGCAATAACTTTTTTGATGAAGAATAGCTTCATTTTAAATTCAACTTTTTTAAATATTCTTAATTCATGTTTTCAGGTCAATTGAACTCTAAATCCACAATAGTGGCATCAAAAATCGTATTCAACCCTAAAAATACAAAAAATCCTAAAAATAAAGAAAATAACCAATAAAAAAACTTAAAATTTCACAAAATCTAAGGCCTAAAAAATTAATTTCAAAACTGATTTTAAAATATATAATTCCAAGAATATGTTTAAAACTTGTTAAATTGAACCAAAAAAGAAAAAAAGAAATGGGGAAATTATTTTATTTTAGATACTAATAATCCACTTAAAATCATTAATATTGCCATTATTAAGTAGTTTATTGGTGTACCAGTATTCTGCATGGTTATTGTGTTGCTTGCTGCGTTTACTTGCGCGGGATTTTTAGCGTTTATTGTGATCGGTGTTATTTCTTGTGTATCTCCGTTGTAGGTGGCTGTGGCTATTGATAAACTGAAGAGATACGCACCTGCTTTTGTGAGATTTCCAGTAACATATAGATATGGATCACCCACTACAAGGGTTGTGAAGGTCCAAGTTATGGTTCTTGTTTTTTCGTTGTAGGTCCAATTTCCATCACCATTGACATTGGATATTTCAAAGCTTTCTGGTAATGGAATAGTTATTGTAACATTATCTGCAGGGTCTGGTCCATTGTTTCCGAGTTTGTAAGTCAGGGTGAATGTTTCACCAATCTTTGGATCCTTTTTACTGCTTGTTACCACAACGTAGACACTGGATTGGGGAATTTTGAGTGTTCCTGTGACATTAGAACTTGCATACTGGTTATCCGCGGCAAATACTGCATCAACAGTGTATTTTCCACCTACAATATCTATGTAGTACGTTAAGGTGGCCACACCATTAGTATCAGTAGTAGCATTACCCACAACTATACTGTTAACTTTGAAAGTCACGTTTTTACCGCTGATAGCCAAATTATGGGCAGTGTCAGTTAAAACTGCTTTCAAAGTCACATTTGTGCCTTTATTTCCCGTTACATTGTCAATGGTTAAATTGGTTGGTGTTGCATTCACAATTAGATTATTTGTTCTGGTGCTGGCTGCATATTGTGTGGTTGCGTTGAAGGTTGCGTTTATGGTGTAGGTTCCAACGTTTTCTGCGATGTTGTAGTTGTAGGTTGCAATACCGTTGACATCAGTTGTTCCGTAGCCTACGTAGACTCCGTTCACGTAGAAGTCAAGTTTCTCAGCCACAACTGCTCTGTCATGGGCTGCGTCCCATAGTGTTGCTGTTAGTGTTGTTTTGTCTCCTTTGTAGCCTGAAGCTACATCAATGGTTAAATTGGTTGGTGTTGCGTTCACAATTAGATTATTTGTTCCGTTACTGGGTTCGTATTGTGTGGTTGCGTTGAAGGTTGCGTTTATGGTGTAGGTTCCAACGTTTTGTATGATGTTGTAGTTGCAGGTTGCCAATCCATTGTTATCAGTGGTGCCCTGGCCTACGTTATCACCGTTTACGTAGAAGTCAACTTTTTCATTCACAACTGCTCTGGCATGGGCTGTGTCCCATAGTGTTGCTGTTAGTGTTGTGGTGTCTCCTTTGTAGCCCGAAACAGTGCTGACAGTTAAACTGGTTACTGTTCCCTCCACAAGAACTGACTTACTGAGTGAAAAACCATCCACAGTCGCGGTTATTGTGCTCAAACCGTACTTCGTAGGAGTAAATATTGTTGTAACTATTGTACTGCCTATGGTTCTATTTAATGGGTTGAAGTTTCCTGAATTATTGACTGTAAATCTGACAGTTCCATCTGGCAGTGTTCCGCTTGGAATAAAGCCGTTGGAGTTGTACCTCATATCTGCAGTTGCGGTTGAAGTACTTAGTAGACCCACCAAAGTGGTAGGAGACGCACTCCATCTAAGTACGATCCATGGATCAGCATCAACATTATTGTTTACCCTTACGGCTGCAATTGGATTGGTTCCATTGAAGTTGTCACCCCACCAGTTGTTTTCTGCATCTATGGCTCCACTGGCAGAGTACACATCGTAGTTTCCTATATTCTCAAATATGCGGTTGAAGTGCATTACACCACTATCTAAATTTCTGTTATTCCATACAACACTACCCTGTCCTGTTGCACTATTATCTGTGAATATACAGTCAGTTATAGTAAAAGGACCTGTTAATGACTGAGTATTGTAATTAGCCCAGATAACTCCACCATTTCCACCAGATGATGTTGCACGGTTACCCGTGAAGTTGCTGTTTGTGATGATCAGGTTCTTACCTAAATGGGAAATTGCCCCACCGTAACTTGCACTGTTATTGGTAAAATTACAGCTGTTGATGGTCAGGATACCATAGTTCTCAATACCAGCTCCAAAACCTGCAGTGTTGTTTGTGAAGTTACTACTTGTTACTGTGCAAATACCATTACCTGTGTTCCATATTGCACCACTTTCTGCATGGTTTTTGGTAAATGTACAGTTGACTATTTGTGTGACGTTGTTGCTCCATATGGCAGCGCCGTCGTAACTTGCATTGTTGGCTGTGAATGTACAGTTAATCACATCCATCACACCTGTGGTACCGATGGCACCTCCACCATAACCCCAGTTAGTATTAGTTGCTAGGTTACCTGTTAAATTTGAATTAATAACTTTTAAATAACCTTTACTGCCCCATATGGCTCCACCTTCTTTTGAAGTGTTATTCAGGAAATTACTACTTGTTACTGTGCATGTACCATGATTGTAGATGGCTCCACCGAAACCTGTTGATGTGTTATTTTCGAAGTTGCAATCAGTAACAGTTAATGTACCGTAGATTTCGATGGCTCCACCATAGTAATAATTTACACTATTGTTTGTGAAATTACTGCCAGTTATATTAATAATAGAAGTGCCCCAACTGCCTATAGCACCTGCATTGACTTGTGCACTGTTACTTGTGAAAGTACAGTTGATCACGGTCAACACATTTGGATCGAGGGATGTACCTTCACTTTTGATGGCTCCACCACTTCCACGATAGACCCAGTTGTCTGTGAAGCTGCTGTTACTAAATTTAGAAGTACTCCTCACACTGTAGATAGCACCACCTTCTCCACGCAATGCATTTTGGCCTGTGAAAATACAGTTATCCACAGTCAGATCACCGAGTTGAGTATAAATTGCACCACCACTCCCCTGACCAGCATCATAAGTACCTGCAATGTTTCTGGTGAAAGTAGAGTTAGTTAAAGTCACATTACCCACATAAGGAATAATTTGAGCTTTGTCACCGTTGTTGTAAATAGCACCACCGAAGTTAATTACATTGTTAGTATTGAAGGTACTGTTATTCACGACCAATGTACCCC
>DAWK01000010.1:0-2652 GCA_002509745.1 Methanobacteriaceae archaeon UBA349
TTTATTAGAAATGGCAAATTTTGAGAGTATTGAACCACCCTTTAAATTCTTTACAAATTCATCTTCTAATTTTTGGTTCATTCAAATTCTCCTTATTTAATTATCTTTATCTAGTTACAATTCTCATTTATCTAGTTTGGCAAGATAATATTTGTTTTGAAATTAGAATAAGTATAAAATTGAATAATATTAATTAAAAATAGATAAAATATAATTTGCATTTAAGAAGGAACTAAAAGTTCTGCAGCTACCATTCGACAAATATCCGTTTTTGTTATAACACCCACTGGATTTTCATCTTTTATTACTAGAAGACCAGAAATATCCGCCCTTAACATTAAATTGGCAGCGTCTTCTATAGCATCATCGGCAGATATGGTTATTACCTTTTCTACCATAATTTCAGATACCTTAATATCTTCTGCTTCTTGAGGTCCTGGTTTTATGGTTCCTAATACTCCAATAAGGTCAGTATAAGATACAACACCAATAGGTTTATTTTCATCATCCAATACAAATAGCCTTCTCACGCCATGTTTATACATTTTCTCAAATGCTTCCAGAGGCAGGGTATAAGGACTTATAGTAATAACTTCGTTATTCATTGCTTCTTTAACCTTCATTTTATCCCTCAGTTTTAATCTGTTTCATTTTACCTTTATATTTTGCTTTAATGGATTTTCCCTCAAAAATTTTCAATTGAAAAAGGTTTTATATGGGTTGATTTCTAAAATGGACTTATCTGATTATCGAATTTTTTCAATAAATCGAACGAATTATTTATATAGTACAACTATACACAAATATTATTACTACACACCAATATTCAAATTAATATTATACTATTGTTTGCTTTCAACAATATTGCTTCAGAAAAAAAGTATAAATATGATGATAGATTATTAATATAATAACCTACGGGGGAACATTATGATGAGAATAAGTATGTCACTACCCAAGAAACTGTTAAGTGAATTTGATGAAGTATTAAAAGATCGAGGATACCAATCAAGATCTAAAGGTATAAGAGACGCTTTAAAAGATTACATTGTCCGTTATCAATGGATGAATGAAATGGAAGGCGAACGTATTGGAATTATCGCAGTAATATATGACCACCACTATACTGGTGTTATGGAAGATTTAGCGGATATTCAGCATGATTACCGAGATTATATTAATGCTGTAATGCACGTGCACATGACTGACAAGTATTGTCTGGAAGTTGTTGTTGTTAAAGGAGATGTGGGATACATTAGAAACCTAACCGAAAAAATGATGAGGTTAAAAGGTGTAGACCATGTGAGATTAACCAGTACTGCAACTGGACAACATCTTGATCACGAATAATTTCAAATTGATTTTTTCTAAATTTAAACCAATAAAATCAATGAAATTTTTAACTACTCCCTATCATTATGATCTCTTAAAAGATACTGAGAGATTATCGGCTTTTTATGAGGCTATCTTTGATAATAAGTGGGATGTAGTGTATGACCTTGGTACGGGGAGTGGAATTCTTTCTTATTTCGCTGCCCCTACCTCTAATTTTATTTTTGCATTAGAAAAGAATCCTAAATCATCAGAATGTGCCAAAAAAAATCTTGAAAAATGGCATAATGTCCAGGTGATTAATACGGATATAATGGATTTTGAATTTACCCAAAAAGCAGATTTGATTATCTGTGAAATGTTAGATACGGCTTTAATTGATGAAGAACAGATTCCTGTTTTAAATAAAGCTTTAAATTATCTAAAACCATCAGGCACTGTAATACCATGCTGTGTTTTAAATGGGGCCGAACCTATATTTATGCAAAGCCCGAGAATTTGCTATCAGGATGTTGATGATATAAATTTTCCAAAGTATCAAAATAGGGGAAATTTAGTTATTTTTAATAAGATTATTTTTGAACCGTCTATTGAAGAACATGTTAATGTGGATATTGAATTTACAATTTCGATTCCGGGAAAAATAAATGCCATAAAACTCACATCTTTTACATTAATCGAGCCTAATTTGATTTGTGGCCCTACTCCCATGCTTAATCCACCTCTATTTGTGCCCATAGAAGAAATAGATTTAAATAAGAATGAAAAACTTAAATTGAATTTATCTTATGTTATGGGAGGTGGTTTAGATACAATTAGAACCAAAATTAAAGATATTTCTTGAAAACTGCCAAAAGCTTGTAATTTTGACCATTGGGAATGAATTAAGAGGTGATGACGGCTTAGGTCCTTTATTTGCTAATAAATTTTCTAAAATAACTAAAAACGCCTCTAAAGTGACTGTAATTGATGGGGGAATTGTTCCAGAAAATTTTACAGGAACCATACGCAAGGAAAATCCATCCCATGTTATTTTAATTGATGCAGTGGAAATGAATGCTGCTCCGGGAGATATGGAAGTCATAACAAAGGAAAAAATCTCCCAATATAATGTATCTACTCATTCAATGCCAATTTCATTTTTAATTAAATATTTAGAGACGACTTCTTCTTTTAAAATCATTTTATTAGGTATACAACCTCAAAAAATGGAGTTAGGTGAAGAAATAACAGAAGACGTTCAAATAAGTGTTAATAAATTAGTAGATGTTTTTAAAAATATTTTTAATGATTTAAATCTAATATAAATTGTTAATATAT
>DAWK01000010.1:2858-3748 GCA_002509745.1 Methanobacteriaceae archaeon UBA349
GAATCAAATTCAGATTCACCTAATCTAAAACTTCCCGACAAAGTCCATATAGTGCCTCGAGGAATGGAAGCACCTATGGAGCTGGCCATTAAAGAAGATGTTGATGCGGTTCTACCTTTAATCGGGATAGATGGGCCTTTAATGGATCTAGGAAAAATGAAGAATGTGCTGGAAAAAGAGTATGGAATTCCAGTAGTTGCTTCTAATGAATCTGCAGCTTCTATGGCCACCAGTAAAATAAAAACCAAGGAATTTTTTGCTAAAAATAATATAAATACTCCCGATTATCAAATCATATATAATTCAGAAAATTCAGATAAAATACATAATTCTGATTTTTTAGCAAGTAAATCTTCTAAAATTAAATTTCCATGTGTATTAAAACAAAGTGAGGGCCAGGGTGGAGTAGGAATAATGGTGGCCAAAAATAAGGAAGATGTGGAAACTTACTTCCAAAAATATGATGGGGCCATTATAGAACAATTTATTGATGGATTTGAAATTTCGGTAGAGGTTTTAAGGTGGAATGGAAAATCAGTACCATTGGTTGTTGTCTGTAAGGGTAAAACTACTTTAGAATGCCTTCATCCCTTAGATAAGGTTAAATATGCACCAGCTGATATCCCTGGACTTTCCAATGAATTGGCCAGAGAATTGGCTCTAAAAATAACAAATTTAATGGGATCAGAAGGTAATACTGATGTTGATATGATATTCGAGCCATCATCTGGGAAATTATATGCTATAGAAATGAATACTCGCCCTAGTGGTACTAGATACCTTACTGCTGCCAGTTCTGATATTAATCCTCTTAATGAAATGGTGGATATGGCCTTAGGGAAATGGGATGTTAATGATGTTAAAAACAGAATGAAAAATTATTATTCCCT
>DAWK01000058.1 GCA_002509745.1 Methanobacteriaceae archaeon UBA349
GTTTAAAATCAAAAAGCTTGGCCGCCGGAATAGCCGTTTTAATGGTTGCTATTTTTGTTATAATGATGGGGATAGTATTTCTGGGAGACATTAAAGCATTTGAATTTTTCACATTTGCAGCAATTTATATAGTTGGATTCTTTTTAGTTTTAGCAGGATTAATATCATTAATATCAGGTGAAGGCCTTAAAACTAAGGGTATTGGGGTTTTAGGAATTGTAATTGGTATATTATTTACAATAATTGGAACCTATGTGGGAAATCCATTAGTATTAGCTGCGATTATTGGGGCTTTCTTAATAATAGCTGGATTAATTGAAATGTTCAATTTATTTGGTGAGAATAAAGTAGAAAAAATAGAAAAGTCATAGAAAATGCTTTTTTGTGGAATAGACTACTAATTTCAATCCATCCAATTTTTTTTTTATGTATAATCTCAAAAATAGATATATTATTTTTTTTAACTAGTAATTTATATTTATTTTTATAAGATTTTATTTTCGAATTATCCATTAATAAATCCTATTTATGATCATTTGTACAATAAACTCATTATTTCTTTTTTTCTAAAAAAATATTCAATATAATCATTAAAAACGAAAAATAGTTATTTTAGTTTAATCATACTATCTATGGGGGATAAGAATAATTTTTTTTAATTTTTATAATTCACTAATCTCCTTTTAATCACTCTATTTAACTAATTTAGAGAATAACGGAATATATTTGGAATATATTCAAATAAAAGTCAAATAATCCTTTAAACACCCAAATCAAGATTAATTTTAAAATAAGATAAGGAGGTGAAAAACGTGAAAATTATTAAAATTAATAAAACCCACTTCTTAGTTCTAATGGTAATAATCTCAGCCATCGGAGTCATATCTTTCATGGATACTTCTAATGCAGCAACTGAGGTATATGTTGATACCAATGGTGACGATAATAATCCTGGAACAGACGTTCTTCCCTACAAAACAATTAATTTTGGTATTCAGCAGGTAGAAAATAAAGGAACAGTGAATATTGGTCCTGGAACCTACAGCACCCACAGTGATGTAAATCACAAAGATTACAACATAACGATAGAAAAAAATGTAACTGTAAATGGTGCCGGAAAAGATCAAACTATTATTGATCCTGAAAATAATGGACGAGTTTTTACAATTAATTCAGGTTTTAACTTGACTTTAAAAAACTTAAAGATTCTAAACTCTACCGAAACTGTAGGAGGGGCTATTTACAATCAGGGAACATTGAATATAGAAGATTGTACATTTGAAAACAATCATGGAACCGTTAATGGGGGCGCCATTAATAACTGGTTAGGAACTTTGAATATTTCAGATAGTGAATTTAACAACAACTACGCTGGTTCTGGTAACTATGGTGGAGCTATCTTCAACTCCAATGGAGATTTAACAATAACTAACACTAAGTTCAATGGCAACCACGCCGATGTTGATGGTGGTGCTATCTATGATGGTTTTGGTACCAATTCAATTATAAACATCATTGGATGTGAATTCAAAGATAACTATGTAACAGATGCCGGCGGAGCAATATATATTAGTGGAACACTTACCTCATCTTTTTCTTCATTTACGGGAAATTATGCTCGAAGAGGTGGTGCAATAATTAATCTGGGCATTTCTACATTAAACAACTGCATATTTACACAAAACCGTGCAGAAGCAATCGGAATTAATGTTGACGGTGGTGCCATACTCAACATCGCAACATTAACACTAAATAACTGTTTATTAAGCCAGAACTCTGCAAAATCAAGTACTAATGCTGCTGGTGGAGCTATAGTTAGTGGTGGGGAAACTTTAACTATTAATCACTCTACATTAATTCAAAACAGTGTTGAAGGAATTAATGCTGATGGTGGAGTTATTGCCCTATTTACTGGTAATTTATATGCTAACTACAATCGAATATATGACAACACAGCGATTACAGGTACCGCAATTTACAATACATATGGTTATGTTGCTGATGTAAAATATAACTGGTGGGGCTCTAACAACCCAGATTTTGACACTTTAATCTATAATTTAAACTCCGCTAACTATAATTATAGCCCCTGGATTTACATGACCATAAACGCAGACCCTAATACTATCAACAATAGAGAAACCAGCCAAATCACTGCCAGTTTCAATAACCTGTTTGATGGTACTACGATTACTAATTTAGATCCAAACACCGGACATATACCTGATGGAACACCAGTAACCTTCAACACTGATCTTGGGAGTGTTGGATCTAAAACAATAAACAAAGAAACCACGGATGGAGTAGCAACTGCTACATTAACTGCTGATGAGACTGTTGGAATAGCACACGTTAATGCGGTGACTGATAGTCAAACCGTGAATGCTAATGTAACTATTAATCCAAAATCCAGTCTTTACCTGACAATAACACCAAGTAAAAATAATCCTATGGTGGGTGAGACTGTAATCTATACTCTGAAAGTTGGTAACAAAGGACCAAACACTGCAGAAAACGTGGTAATGACATATACTATCCCTGAAGGTTTGGAATTTGCCGGGGCCCAAGTAGATGTGGGAACATATACCTACGACCCTACAACTCGTACTATAACCTGGAACATTGGTGATGTACCAGTAGGCGATCCCTACATGTGGTTATCCCTCAAGGTTACCAGTGCAGGAAGATACTTAATCAACCCAACACTATCAACAAGCACCTACGACCCAACAATAAACACCAACACACAAAGATTAACTGTAAATGCAGCAGCAACACCAAACAACAATAATAACACAGTAAATGCAG
>DAWK01000164.1:0-4998 GCA_002509745.1 Methanobacteriaceae archaeon UBA349
TCAAAAAACAAATAAAAAATGGAGGACCTGTCACAATTACTGATTCAGAAATGACTCGTTTTGTTATGGGAATACCCGAAGCAGTGGAATTGATTTTAAAAGCCGGAATACTGGCCAAAGGAAAAGAAATATTCATTCTGAAAATGCCTGCATTAAATATAATCGACCTTGCAGAAGTTATGATAGAAGAATTTGCTTCAACTTATAATCACAAAGCAGAAGATATTAAGATTAAAATTATTGGTAAAAGAAACGGCGAAAAAATGTATGAAGAGTTAATGACTGAAGATGAATTAAGCTATGCTTTAGAAACCGAAGAACTCTTTATTTTAAATTCTGATAAAAAAAATGATTCAAATAATGCGTTTAATAATCATTCACATTTATCCCCCAAACTATCTAAAGAAGAAATTAAAAATATAATATTAAAATTCTTGTAATATCATATAATAGATTTAAACAGATATTGGGGCAATAAATGAACTCACCAACAAAAATAGCATCATAACCGGCTTAACAGGATTCTTATGCTCCTAATTGGCCAAAGAACTAATCAATCAAAAATATGAAAAAACAACCCCAAATTCCCTTTCCCCAAATAACCCAATATCTATTTCTACTGTTATATATGAGAACAAGAGAATTACATTAAGCCGAAAAATAGGCCTTAAATTTATTCTAAACCTAAATTCCAAATTTCCCAGAGTACATATGGGATGTGTGGCACACCTCTTTTTTGATATTGTTATTGATTATTTGTTATGCAAAGGTAACTAGAAAATAATATATATTTGAATAATTATAGAGTTATCATATAAATTAATTAAAACGTATTACTTATGAATTTAAAAATTTTAATGGTGGTGCGTCACACACCCCCTACGTATTTCCAGGAATTTAGAATTTACATAACAAAGAACTTTAAAGCATTTTAAGCATTAAAAACCATCACAGTAATTCTCAAGAGTAAAAGGAGATTTTTATATTATTCTAATCATCTGAATTCAGAATTTAGGCAATATATTCCATAAAATATTTAAAAATTCAAATAGGGCCATTAAAAAATAACAATATACAAGAATTATCCTAAACAATAACTCTAAGAAATAAATGACACTAAACCAACTTAATATAAGTCATTTAGTCATTAATTTTCTCCTTGAATACATTTAAAGCACTTTCAACAACATTATCCATATTATAATATTTATATTCTGCAAGTCTTCCCACGAATATAACATTATCAAGTAATTTAGCTTCATTTTTATATTTTTCATATAATTCCTGGTTTTCGTCACGAGCAATTGGGTAATAAGGTGTATCTTTTCCTTTAATTTTCTTATTACAAAAGTAAGAATATTCCTTAGCAATAGTTGTTTTACTACTTTTTATAGGATTAAAATGTTTAAATTCAGTGATTCTTGTGAAATTATGATTATTAGGATAATTTACCGTGGCCACTTCCTGGAAATATTCTTTTTCAATGGTTTCAAACTTAAAATTAAGAGTTCTGTAAGGTAATTTTCCATGACTATACTTGAAAAATTCATCTATTTCACCAGTAAAAATAATTTTCCCATCATATTTATTATTAAAAACATAAATCCCGTCTTGATTAATGTCAATAATTTCACTATAATCCGTATTTAGCATTAATTTGATATTTGGATTATACAACATTCTTTCAAAAAGTTTGGTATAACCATTTTTAGGTATTCCTTGGTACTTTTCTTGGAAATATCTATTATCTCGGGATATAAATACTGGTACTCTTCCAGTTACAGATGGGTCCAGATCCTCTGGCTTAAATCCCCATTGTTTTATTGTATAATTTAAAAATACCTTTTCATAAATAAAATCTGCTAAGAATTTAAGATCTTTATCCTCTTTTTTTCTAAGTTCTAAAATTGGAACTTTTACATCATAACCAAAATGTGTAATTAATTTTTGTTCTAATTTTTCAGCAAGGTTTTCAGGTAATAATTCATACAATGTATTTAAATTAAAAGGAATAGGCACTTTATTACCATCAATTGACCCTAAAACCTCGTACTGATATATATTCCAATCAGTGAATTGAGATAAGTATTCATAAACATGTTCTAAATGAGTCCTGAAAACATGGGGGCCATATTTATGTACTTGAATACCATTTGAATCAATATAATCATAACAATTACCCCCAATATGGTTCCTTTTTTCAATTATTAAAACTTTCTTATCTAAAACATTAGATATTCTCTCTGCTATCACTGATCCTGCAAGTCCAGCTCCAACAATTATATAATCAAACATTTTTTTTATCTCCAGTAATTTATTCCTTTTTTGAAAGATAAATAAACATTGTAATAGTGATAGAAATTTCAGTTATAAAAATAATATTGGAAATCCAACATCCTATTCTTTTGATTAATGATTAGTGAGCTGAATATGTGGATAAATTATGGTGAAATCCCAACAGATAAACTGTGCAGGTACTTCTAATTTATTAGAAGCATTAATAATTAAAATTCTGAAAATTAATTTCTCATTCCATTAAGATATATACGAGTCATATAATATGCCCTATAGGCATATGATTATGAAAAAACCATCCACCACCCCATTCCCCCCCAATAAGCCAATATACAAATCTACGTTTATATATGAAAACAAGAGAATTACATTAAACCGAAAAATGGGCCTTAAATTTATTCTAGACCTAAATTCCAAATTTCCCAGAGTACATAGGGGACGGTGCGCGCACCTCTTTTTTGATTATTGTTATTGATTATTTGTTATGCAAAGGTAAGAAGAAAATATTATATATTTGAATAGTTATAGAGTAATCATATAATTTAATTAAAACGTATTACTTATGGATATAAAATTTTGAAGGGCGTGCACCCCCTCCCCTATGTATTTCCAGGAACTTAGAATCTATATAACAAAGAACTTTAAAGCATTTTAAACATTAAAAACCATCACAATAATCCTTATAAGTAAAAGCAGATTTGTATATTATTCTAATCATCTAAATTCGGAATTTAAGGCACTATAATCCATAAAATATTAAAATACAAATATGGCCATAAAAAATTAACAATAATTATCCGGCCAACCAATAAACCCTAAAAAAAATAAATCATTTAAAAACATAATATTATTCCTAAAAATATCATCTAAAAATACCTTATCAAGTTTAAAGCTTAGATAAATATTACTATTTTGAGAATTAATTCCTTTAGAGTTCAATCAACCATTTAGTGAAGATGACAGGGTTATTGTAGTAAAAAAAGAGATTTAGAATGTTTAAGGGAGAAATTGGAAGATTTAAAAAAAGATAAAGAAAATTGAGATAATATAGATGTTTAGGATATTAAAATAATAATTGAATGGATTTAATTTAAATTAAGTTTTTTACATTTGATTTAAAATTATATTTGTGATAAATTTACCAATTAATACTATTAATGCTACTTGCGCGGCACCAAATAAAAATCCGCTTATTACTCTCAAAATATTATTACTTTCCCTAAAGCCCATTGCTTGTGTAAAAGAATCAATAATCAATGGAAGGCTAAATAAAATGATTAAAATGATTGAAGGTTTTATTAATTCCATGTGAAATATTGGTATTGTTAAATATCCTAAAAATATTCCTGTACATCTTGCACAAAGAGGAAATTGCTTTCCTTTAAAATGAAAGGATCTCTCAGGCATATGGTGGCAAATTACGAATTTGAAATCTTTTTTAGCCATTTTTAACCTCCTAAAGAAAGATTTTGATAATGAAACACATATACATCAGACTAAAATCACATAGGAACTATCATAGAATTTCTTAAATTATCAACCTCTTGCGATTATCAATAATAATAAGACCTAATAATAATATTAATGAAAATATATGCTATTAAAAAGATTACTAGTGCAATAATTGATATTAGACACGCATCTTTAGCTTTTCCCGGTTTATTATCATTCCAAACTAAATAAGCTATTGCTCCAGCTATTGGTGAAAAAAGACATATAACAATTGCTTCCCCTAAACTTAAACCTTTTTGAGTATCATCTTGAATTTTTTTCCGCTTTCTTGGCTTTGAGGGAAATTTTGGCAAATGTTTTCCACATTCTTGACAAAACCGGGCATCAACAGGATTTTCAACATCACAATTAGCACAAATCTTTCTTTTTATTAGTTGATTCCCACAATTAATACAAAATTTAGTATTAGCTTGGATGTTAGCTCCACAATTACTACAAAAATTTTCACTTGAAGTTTTATTCATTAATTTTTGACTTTTATCATCTTCTTTTTTCATAGTTTCAAGTGGTTCTTCTTTATTTTCGGTGTTATATAGATTAATATTTTCTTTATTAGATTTTTGTTCAGTTTTGTCAATATCTGATTTCTCAGTTTTGCTCATGAAACTATTAGGATCTATTTTTTCGACAAAGTTTAATTTCCCCCCACATTCACATTTTTCAAAATTATCCGCCAATTCACCATTTTTTAACTCGTAATATCCACCACAATTTTCACAAACTAAATAAGCCATTTTTCCACCCCATTAATTCCAAAGCATACAATTTAATTACATTTAAGTTAAATAATATATTTTTGGTAAAATATGTTTCTCAACAAAGTTTGGTGTGAAACTGTCAGAAATGGAATCCAAATAATTACCAGACCAAATTATATCCAAGTCCACTAGAAATAAATTTTTATCAAATTAGTGTTAAAAATTTTTGATTTAATGATTAGTGAGCTGAATATGTGGATAAATTGATGGTGAATCCCAACAGATTAACTGTGCAGGTACTTTTAATTTATTGGAAGCATTAAGATTAAAGATTCCAAATAAAGTTTAAGTTTCTCATTCCATCAAGATATATTACAAGTCATACAATATGCCCTATAGGCATATATGATTATGAAAAAACAACCATCACCCCATTCCTACCAAATAACCCAATATCCAAATCTGCTTTTATATATCAGAACAAGAAAATTAC
>DAWK01000164.1:5026-5146 GCA_002509745.1 Methanobacteriaceae archaeon UBA349
GTAGAAAATATTATATATTTGAATATTTATAGAGTAAACATATAATTTAATCAAAACATATTACTCATGAATTTAAAAATTTTGATGGTGCGTTGCACACCCCCTACGTATTTTCAGGAA
>DAWK01000084.1 GCA_002509745.1 Methanobacteriaceae archaeon UBA349
TTTGGTGTGAATGAGGATAAAGTATTCTTGGAAAATCATTTCAGTGATTTGAAATCGGAAAATCTAGAAAATAGTGAGTTCGAAAAAAGAACTGCAGAAGCACTGGAAAGATATGAAAAAGGCCAATTTACAGAAATGAGTGCCAAGAAATTCTTAAAAACTTTAGGGAAATGGTAGATAAGGAAAATTTGCTTTCATTTATTTTTTTACAGATACTAATTTCAAAATAATTCATTTTTCACTAATTTTAATTATAAGACTTCATTTTCTTATCTTCAATACCTTAAGGATATAGGACTTATTAGAAGAAAATTTTAAATGAATAAAACGAAATTATATATTATTCTAATTTAAATGAAATAATAGAAGAACTTTATTCCATTGAATCAAGTTATAAAAAATTTTAAAAGTTCATTTTTCTTATAAACAATAATTTTAGGAATAAATTTTTATATGAACCATATTAAAGGTTACCACAATATTTTATCAATTTCTCAGCTTTTTAATGAGATTTACACGAATACGAGTTATTTAAATGAGCGATGAATACACATCAGCAGCAGAATGGGAAGAGGTGAATCTTTTCAAATATATGGCCATGGTCAAATCTGGTGTTGTAAAATTCAGTGGATTTAAAAAATACATATCTACTAATTCATCCGTATCATCCAGAATAACTTATCATGTCGAGCTTACCTACGATTCCCGGCCTAATAATGCCAATATGGAATTTAAAGAAAATGACATAATATTTGCTAAGGCCAAAAATAATGCTCATGTTTATTTAATTGATTCTGATTCTAGTGATAATTTGTATTCAACTGGATTTTTTGGTTTAAGAATTAAAAATAATGATAAAATACTGCCAAAATTTGTATTTTACTGGCTGCGGAGTAATTTATTCCAAAAAGAAAAGGATAGAAATTGCAAAGGAATAATTAAGGAATCTATTAATTGTTCAGCATTAAAAAATTTTGTAATTCCCCTTCCACCCATGGAAACCCAAAAGGAAATTGTGGAAATCCTTGAAAGGGCTGAAAAATTAAAGGAATGGCGACAAAAGTCAGAAAAATTATCGGCTGACTATTTGAAGAGGGTATTCTTGGAGATGTTTGGTGATCCTTTTACAAATCCAAATATCTGGGAAGAAAAAACATTGGGTGATGCATGTTATACCATAAAAGATGGATTACATACGGTTCGCTATAAAGATCAAGGAATTCCATTTATTTTTGCTAAAGATATTATAAATGGGCCTGATGATTTTAAAAACAATGGCTCTAGTAAATATATTGGTCTGGCAGATTATCTAAAATTTATAAATAAATGCCGTCCTGAAAAGGGTGATGTTCTTTATACAAAAGGGTTTAAAACTGGATTTGCTAAATATGTTGATAATGATCATGATTTTTCTATTTGTGAGCATTTAGCAGTTTTGAAATTTGATGAAAATCAAATTAATGGCCTCTTTTTAGAGCATATTTTAAATTCAGATTACTGCTATAATCAATCCAGGATATTTACTCGAGATGCATTTAATCAAAATCTGGTAATTGCTCAGATGAAAAGAATAAAAATAATGGTTCCCCCCATTGATCTCCAAAACCAATTCGCAGATTTTGTGCAGGAAATAGAAATTCAAAAATCTCAACTAGCTGAATCCAAAAAAGAGATTGATGGAATATTTGATAATGTCATGGCTAGTGTATTTGAAGAGGAATAATTTTATTCGCTGTGTTTTTGAATAATTAATTTTCATGACTTAATTTTTTTATTCATAAAATCAATAAACACTCACTATTAACCATAAATTCGGTCATGGTGATCGTAATCATCAATTATAATACTCTCTGGGTCTTCATGATAAATCAATACAAAATCGCCCACATGGGCCCGTCTTTCACCACTGAGATTTCCTTTTAGTGGTTTGTAATGTTCAGGATTTCTTATTATTTGTTTAATCTTTTTTTCTACATGCTGGTACTGGACCTGGTTCTTGTGAGAAAGTTTTTCCAGCTTATGGTGGGCGGTGTGGGATATTAAAACATTCTTATGGAAGTCGTTACCCAAATTTCCTGAATTTGAAACAAGTATTCCTTTAACTGGTGACAGTTACCTTTTTTAACTTCTGCCTTAATTCTATCCAGTTCTTCCCAATATTCATAATTTATTGGAGGATATATTCCTTTTTTCATTATTAAAACCCATTAAATCAAATAAAAGACTTAATTAATCATCATGTCCGGTTTTTGAACATTCCTTAAATCAATTTTGTTTTGCTTAGTTATTATTTTATTTAATATTATTAATTAAATTATAGGTAATTTTATAACCTTTGAAAACAATCTTCTATTTCAGGTAATTCCTGGGGGCCTGCACCCTATTTGGCTGCACACGAGCTCACGTTCCGAAGGCCCTCGGGTACTGAATTATACTTATTCTATTTTAAAACCTAAATTAAGATTTTAATGCCAGCCATTACTAAAATAAAAGCCATTATTCAATTATTCCGGCCAGATTTATCACTAGCTGCAGGAATATATGTGGTGGTAGGTGAATGTTGGATAGGGGTTATTAAAAAATAATCACGAAACTAATGAATTTGCTTTTAAAGACTTTTTTTCTGAAATCTCTTTTTTATTATTATTTTTATTATTAGATGATTCTTTTAATTCTATTTTATCGAATACGTGATCAACAATGTCCATGATTTCTTGATCTTTGCTAGTTTCTTTAGAATCATCTATCTTGTAAATATTAATTTGTTTTTCAATTTCTATATTAGATAATATATTTTGAAATGCACTTATGGCCTTCATGGCGGGGGAATTCATATCTGCTTTGTAAAACTGCCCATTTCCTTCTTTTTTAGTTTCTTTTATGAGATGGTAATCTTCTAATTTGTTAAAAAATTCGTAAAGAGTTCCTCTTGCAATTCCGGCATATTCGGCCATATCTTTTTTTGTATATTCATTGTAAGGGTGGGATATAAGAAGATCTATCACCTTTACTTGAGGGTAACTACCAAAAATTTCTGTTAACATTTTTAAACCTCTGATTGTTCATATTTTGGACAATCAATAATATAAATTTTTTGTACTTTATCATTTACTTAAATATCATTTTTTATTATTACTATTTTAAAAAAACATAATATTTATATTTATTAAAAACTAATTGGTATCATGAATTCTGAGGTTCCTCTAGAATACATTATTCTCATAAATTTGTTAAGACATGCTTATGTAGGTAAAAGACACACTCCTCTAGACAATGCAGTGAAAGGAATTCCTTCTCATGAATTAAAAGATGCTAAAAAAGCTCTTAAATATTTAATTAGAATAAGATGGTTAAATCCAAAGAAAACAGGTCATGGACTGGATGTTTCGATTAATCCAAGATTTTTAAATGAAATAAAAAATATTCCCGAAATAAAAAGAGTATTTAATAATGATTTTTGACTAAACACTATCATCCTGCACACTAACACAGAAGCGACACAGTGCACTAGGAGTATTGATTTGTTTTTCCTTAACCGGACAATAATAAACACCATTTTCATATCTTAAAACAAAACCACCCGGAAACTTAGTTCCCACCGGGTGAATTGACTCTTCTCTGACAAAAGCAGTGTAGGTGGCCACAATACGAGCAATCTTCTGAAAACAAAGCTCGTGATGACTTCGGGCCTCATTTTTTTGCATTTCCAAGACCTGCAAAAAATCCTTTAACTTTTTATTATTTACTAAACCCTCGTAATGGGTCTTATCTTCTTTAATATCTTTTATTCTAATGAAAAAGGCCCGAGTAAATCTTTCAATATATTCTTTTTGCTCGGGTAATGGCATGAACTTAGCATCTTCCTTCAGATACCCACTTGCATCCATAATTTCTTTAATATGGATATTACGGGACTCTTTTTTTAGAATCTCTTGAAGATCCATTTTGCTGAGGGGAATTGTAAAATCAATATTATCAATATTTTTTAACATATAATTCACGTAATTACTGATTTTTTTGATTAAAAGTGCTTATTACTTTTTAAGATTTTTTCTAATTAATTGAATTTAAATAACCTTTTTTAAACACTTTCATCCTGTTCTGCAATACAAAAACCACATACTGCACCGGGATTGTCCTTTTGACTTTCTTTTACCGGGCAAAAATAGGTCTCACCTTCTAATTTAACCTCAAAACCTCCAGGAAATGGTGTTCCCGGGGGATGAATGGGTTCATCCAGGACAAAAGTGGTGTAAACTGATATTATCATGTAAATCTTAAAAAATGAATGATTGAAATCCTCATTTACATCATTATTTGCTTTTTGTACTTTTAATAAATCAAGAGCGGATTTCAAATCTTCAAAGTCTAATTTTCCGGAATATTGGGCATTATCATTTTTCAAATCAGTTATTCTTATGATAAAACCATTCACATAAGCTTTTACAAACTTTTTTCTATAATCTGCCTGTATATAGATGGCATCTTCATGAATAAAATTACTAGCTGAGATTATGTCAGAGATACCTATGGGACGGGCCTCTTTTTGCAGGATTTCTAATAATTCCTGTTTAGATAATTCCTTTTCCCAGTTTAAATCCAGCATAAAATCACTTTTTATTTTACTTTTTTATTTTTAGAATAAAATAATTAGAATTCTATTAGAATTCTTTTTAATAGAATTTAATGAATTATTCTCCACGAGCAAATCTTACAACAGCCTCTGATAATTTAGGCCCGATACCATCAACTTTTTGAAGTTCCTTTTCGGTAAATGGTCTTAAATCTTCTCCAAAGGTTTTAACCAAAGCACGGGCCCGTTTTCTTCCTAATCTCTTAACTCCCAGTACCAGAGGAATAAGTTCGTCCTTCACTCCATAATACAAACGTGCAGATAGTATTTCTAAATCTCTAGAATGGGCATAAATTCCAGAAACTTCGCATATGTTCTTAAAGAACTTCACTAGTAGTGAGGCCTCATAGGCTGCCCTTCTGGTGGTGGCAGCATAAACATGGAATGCGTTTTCAATCTCATATTCATTACGCTCATCAATCCACTCCATAAGAGATGCGGTAGTGGCCTCCTGGTTACGCATATCCACCGCAAAGATTCCCTTACTGGATAGCTTCTCCCGAACAGGATCTTTGCTTTTACGGCCTTTAAAGGATATTAATGGCATGTCTGGAGTTCTACACATCTGGTAAATTAACTGATTAAGATCCAGTTCTTCCATTTGGGTGGCATACTCTTTCAATTTCACTGCGGTTTCCACGGTGTAATTGGATTTAGCTATGAGCAAACCATACGCAGTAGCCTTTAGTCCTTCGGGTGTGGCCTGTAATATTCCGTTTTGCATTAAAAAATTTACGGATTCATTAATTTCAAATTCCAGACTATCCGCAGCAAAAGCACTCATATATGGGTTGTGCTGCATCTGGTAGCCATAAAATGTTTTAGTAAAGAATTCTTGAATTTCTACAGGATTTTTGGCCAGAGTTGAAGCTACCTGGGCAATAATCTGCCTATAAACAGCGTCTTTATTTTCTATGAGCTTTGAATTAGTTGCTTCTACTTCTCCATTAACATAGAACTCTTGCAGGTTTTGAGCTTCATCCAGGGTCTTGGCAATCAAGTAGGAGTAACCCACATCGTCGTACTGGGGCCGACCAGCACGGCCTGACATCTGCTCATAATCGAAAACTGGAATGTTTTGAGGCCCTTGAGAGGTCCATCGGGTGTAATCTCTAATAACCACACTTCGGGATGGTAAATTAACTCCGTACATCAAACTGGGAGTGGCAGTAATCATTAATAAATTCCCTAAACGGAATTCGTCTTCAATGATTTCTTTTTGTTCATTGAAAAGGCCGGCGTGGTGAAAAGCCACTCCGTTTTCTGCACTCTCGGCTAATTTAAGGCAGATAGAGGTTGGTCGGGTTCCTTTCTTTTTAGGAACTTCTAGAATCTTGTCTGCAACTTCTCGGAATGCTTTTTTCTTCTCTCGAGGAACTTTACGCTTTATTTTACCAGAAACGAATTTAGCCAGTGATTCAGTAAATAGGCGGGTAGAAACAAAGGCCAGGGCTTGAGCATCATCTTCAATAGATTTTTCCAGGATTTTAACTATGACATCGTTTTTATTTTTAGTATTGAACATCTCGGTGTTGAGNNAACCAGCCGCAAATCTCTTCCATGTTCTGTAATGTGGCAGATAAAGCAATTATTCGCATTCCAGGGTTTATAAGATTTGATCTGGTTATGGCACATTCTATGGTAGGTCCACGGGAGTATTCACCAATCATGTGAAATTCATCCACAATTAAAAGGTCCACTTCTCTGAGGGTGTTCCAGGAAAACCGGGTAATGGCATCAAACGATTCAAAAACCATTACTGAAAGATCAGATGAGTTGGGATGTCTTCCTACCTTAATTCCATACTCTTCAAAGGCTTTAAACTCTTTTATCTTCTCATTTTGGATGGAAATTAAAGGAACGGCATAAACTACTTTTCCACCATCCATAAGGGTTTTTAAGGCAGCCATCATTCCCAGCAGGGTTTTCCCACTGGCGGTGGGAATGGCCACAATAAAGTTCTGGTTATCTTCTAGATATCCTGATTCAAGAACAGCTTTTTGGGCAGGGTTCAGTTGTTCTATGTGGGGATAGCAACCCTGTAAAATTTCTCTTAAAGAATGGTCTAATGTTTCCATGGTTATCAGCGCGTGATTAGTATTATTTTAATTAATTAAGCTTTAGTAATATTATAATTTTTTTATAATTTTTTTAAAAGTTAATAAAGATTATATTGTTTTATTCTTAAGTTAGATTAACTTTTAATTAAATTTAATTAAAATTTGAAAAATAAAATTTTTTTAATATTTTTAGTTTAATATTAAAATAAGAACTTAAAAAGAACGAAAAAAGTAAAAACATATTATTCTTTTATTTTTTCAGTTACTTTTATCTCTTCTATTCTAGTGGTGGGGTATTGTCCATTATCATCCTTTTCCACACTTTTGACCATGTCCCATATAGTTAAAAGAGCAACACTGGCCCCAGTCAGTGCTTCCATCTCTACACCTGTTTTTCCAGCACATTTTACACTTACTGATGTCCAAATGCTTTCTTTTTCCACTTCAAAATCCACTTCAATTCCAGTGATACTCAAAGGGTGACACAGAGGAATCATATTAGAAGTGTTTTTAACAGCATTTATGGCCGCGATTTGGGCGGTGGTAAGCACATTACCTTTTTTTATTTCTTGATTTTGAATTAAATCAATGGTCTGCTGATTTAAGAATATTCGGCCACTGGCAGTTGCACTTCTTTTCATGGAAGGTTTTTCTCCCACTTCTACCATGTGCACGCCCTTAGAGGTTAGGTGAGTAAAGTCTTTTTTTGGCATAATTTTCCCTTTTTTAATTTATTTTTTATAATAATATTAATTAATATTTAAAATTCGTTTTATGAAAAAATTCAAATAATATTTTAGTAGGGTATTTCTAGTTCTGCAAACTTCATTGCTCTTTTTTGGGCCATTTTTCCCATTTTTTCCCGCATATGAGGATCTTTAAGCAATTTATCAAGAGCTTCGGCCAGGGCCACAGGATCTTTTGGTTCTACCAGTATTCCCACATCTTCATTTACTAATTCTGGAATTCCACCTACATTGGTGGCTACTACTGGTTTTCCACTAGCCATTCCTTCTAAAAGAGCTATTCCAAAGCTTTCATTTATTGAAGGCATGACTATTACATCTGCATCAGGAATCAGTTCTTCCACATCGCTTCGAGGCCCGGTAAATATGATACTTTTTAAGCCTTCATATTCAGCCATTCCTTTAAATTCCTGCAAGAGAGGCCCACCACCAACAATAACCAGCTTTGAAGGTTCTTCCATGAGTTTTTTGGCCCTTAAAAGATGTTTAACTCCTTTTTGAGCAACTAAATTTCCTACAAAGAGAATAATTTGTTCATCATCTTCAATTCCCAGTTCTTTTCTGAGTTTACCTTTATTCTGGGGATTGAATCGATGGGTATCCACACCGTTCCAGGTTATTTTTATTTTTCGCTCCAAATTAGGTATTTCTAACTCCAGAACTTTATCCTTAACTGCTTCACTCACTACGAAAACGCCTAGGGCATGATTAAGTATCAATTTGAAAATTGGCCTTAAAATTCGATTTGATGATAGTAAAAATACATCGGAGCCATGAAGAGTCACACAAAAAGGTACTCCTGTTATCATGCTGGTCATTAACCCAATTAGGCCGGGAGGGGATAAATAATGGGCGTGAATAAGGTTTATATCATTTTCTCTAACCATTTGAATTAATTTAATGGTCCCGGTTAAGGAAAAAATCATTCCTCGCAGCCCCTTAATATTAGGTGCCGTGGCAGATTCCACATGAATTCCTTCCAGGGATTGAACATTTTCATGGGGATAAGTGATTACAAACACTTCATCTCCGTTTTCTATCAGTTTTTTTGATAATAAGTAAACATAAGAAGAAATTCCACCTATATGTGGAGGGAAATGGCCTACCATAGCTATTTTCATTTTTTCACCTTAAACAATAGTTAAATAACAATATATGATTATTTTTTGTAAAGAATATTATAAAATATATTTATTAAGAAAATGCTTACCTTTTATTTATTTGAGTTTAAAACAGTTCCATTCATCCTAACAATAATTACTTCCAATTCTAAATGATAACGATCTTTAATATTTTCTTTTATGGCCCGTGCAATACTATTAAATACTTCTTTTTCTTTATGGGATTGGATTAATATATCAATCATATCTTCCGTGGTTTTGGAATTGAAGATTTCCTTTAAAGTATCTTGATAAACTCCAACAAGGGCCGCATGAGCAGTTATTATTTCTCGGCGGCCATCAGCCACACTGTGTTTAGTATTAAATATTCCACCAGCTATTTTCACCAACTTTCCAGCATGACCAAATAAAATGATTTTTTTAACCTTTTTTTCCACAGCCTGTTCTAACATGTAACCCACATAATTGCTCATGTGAATTATCTGGTCCTTTTCAACATCCATGGACTGGAGGGCCAGTTTTTCCCCAATATTCCCAGGTACAAATATTAATTCTTCATACCCCTGGCCCAATGCAATATCTATCTGGCATGAATTTGCCTTTTTAAATGATTCCAGAGACATGGGACGGGCAATTCCAGTGGTGCCTAATATGGAAATTCCATTAATTATCCCTAAACGGGGGTTCATGGTTCGAGATGCAATTTCTTTTCCTCGAGGAACAAAGATAGTAATTATTGCACCTTTTCCAGAAGGAAGATACCTCTGAATATTTTCCCTTATCATTTCTTGAGGGACGGGATTAATTGCGGCCTGGCCCACGGGTATTTGGAGTCCTGGTTTGGTGATGGTGCCTACACCTTCACCTCCAATAATAGTGATTCCTGGTTGGGAGGTTAATTCAACTTTGACCATAATTTCAAGATTGATGGTTACATCGGGATCAGGATATGGTTTTTTAACCACAGATGCCTGGGCAATGTTTTCAGAAACTTTCTTAGTATCATATATTTCAATCTCCAGCTCGCCAGATGGAATAGAAATCTTAATGTGGTCATGAATTTTATCTTCCAGAATGATTTTCAAAGCAGCCAATGCAGCTGCAGTGGCAGCACTGCCAGTGGTTATTCCAAAAAATATTCCTTCATCTTTTTTAGCCATATTAAAAAAGTCCTAAAAGTATTTTAATTAATAAATTTCATTAATTATAATTATTTTATATTTTTAATTATTCATTAAAATAAAAATTCTAAAATAAAAAAATAAGTATTTTAAGAATAATTTAAAATTATTCTTTTAATTCTTCTTTAAGGGCAGCCATTAGTTCTTCTTTACCAGGAGCTCCGACAAACTTAACTACGCCATTGATGGCAACAGCAGGAACTGCCATTAGCCCATAATTCACTGCTTTTTCCCGATCTTCCATGATATCGACTTTTTCGATTTCAATGGAATCTCCTAAATCTTTTTTAGCTTCTTCTACGACTTCCACTGCCATAGGACAGTAAGGACATGTAGGGGATGTGAATACTTCGATTTTAACAACCATGTTTTAACCTCCGTATGAGAATTGTAATAATACTAATCTATGTAATCTGTACCATATTCCATTTCAAGAATTTAATTAATGACTATAATTAATTAATGA
>DAWK01000189.1 GCA_002509745.1 Methanobacteriaceae archaeon UBA349
GCTACATCTATTACTTTTCCACCACCTACTCCTAAAACAGCAGAAACATCGTTTATTTTTTTCTGAACTTTTTTAACAGCTTCATCTGAAGCTTCATGGATTGTTACATTTTCAACATTAAATCCTTCGGCTTCAAGACTCTCAATAGCTTTTTCACCACCAATACGCAGTGTTTTAGGGCCACTGACTACTAATATATTGTCTTCAAACCTTAAATTACGGCATATAATGCCCGTTTTGTTGATTACTCCTGCTCCAGTATGTATCTCACGGGGCAGTTGTATTTTCTTTGAATCCATGTTATCTTACCTGTTATAATGATTATATTTTAAGCACCTTTAATAAAATAATTTTGGATTTTTAAGCCACTCTTAAGCTTAAAAAGTTTAATATAAATTTTATGTTGTTATTATCTATCTAAGTAACTATTGTATTATTCTTATCATATTTTGAAATTAAATTTATAAATATAATTAATTAACAAGGATAATAATCAGATATTAATAAGATTGATTGAATAATATTAAAATAAGAATTAAAGTAATGCACTAAGTTAGTTATAAGAAATTAAATGTAGTTAATTAAAATATTAGTTTTTCTTAAACTGAATTAAAATTCTAGAAATAGATTATTGAAATTAAAAGTTTTAAGTATTTGATTAGTTAATGAATTTTTTAAATAATCTTTAAATGATATGGGAGTAGATTATTGTTATTGATAATATTAGGTCGATTTAATTTAATCAATTTTATAATAAATATTTATTATTTAAACTCCATAAATCAATTATAACACTTATTACTAACTTTATCGCAGTAAATCACGGTGAAAAATATGACAAATTTCAGTGAATGGTTTCACAATATATTAGAGGAAGCAGAAATTTTAGACTCCCGTTATCCAATCAAAGGAATGAATGTTTGGCTTCCTAATGGTTTTAAAATAAGAAAGTACACTTTAAATATCCTTAAAGATATTTTAGATAAAGAACATGAAGAAGTGCTCTTCCCATTACTTATTCCTGAAGATGAACTTGCAAAAGAGGCTATTCATGTAAAAGGATTCGAAGAAGAGGTTTATTGGATAAATCATGGTGGTTTAACTGAATTAAACAAAAAAATGGCTCTAAGGCCAACCAGTGAAACTGCTATGTATCCTATGTTTTCTTTATGGGTTAGATCTCATACAGATTTACCTATGAAGTTTTATCAAGTAGTAAACACTTTCCGGTACGAAACTAAACACACTCGACCTCTCATAAGAGTAAGAGAAATTACAACATTCAAGGAAGCACACACGGTTCACAGCAGTAAAGAAGATGCTCAAAAGCAGGTTGAAGATGCTATTAAAATTTATAAAGAGTTTTTTGATGTTTTAGGAATTCCTTACTTAATTACTAAAAGGCCAGTATGGGATAAATTCCCTGGTGCGGACTATACCATGGCTTTTGATACATTACTACCTGATGGAAAGACTTTGCAGATTGGTACAGTCCATAATTTAGGCCAAACCTTTGCTAAAACTTTTGAAATCACTTTCGAAACTCCTGAAGGGGAGCACGAATATGCTTATCAAACGTGTTATGGTCTTTCTGATAGAGTTATTGCTTCAGTGATTGGTGTTCATGGAGATGATTCTGGACTATGCCTTCCACCTGAAATTTCACCATATCAAGTAGTAATAGTTCCGATCATATTTAAAAAAGGTGGAGAAGAGGTTATAGCTGCTTGTGAGGAAATTCAGAGCAAACTGAAAGATGCTGGATTCAGAGTTCACATGGATGACCGTGATATGAGGGCCGGTAAAAAATTCTATGATTGGGAGATGAGAGGAGTTCCATTAAGAATAGAACTAGGGCCAAGAGATTTAAATGATAATAAAACTGTCTTCTTAAGAAGAGATACCATGGAAAAAATTAGTGTTTCACTTGAAGAGGACATTATAGATAATGTTAACAACTTAATGTCAGATATTAGTTTGAATATGCGAGAAAAAGCCCGGGAAAAATTCAATAATCAAATTCGCCAGGTAGATAATATTGAAGATGTTAAAGAGTCTATAGAAACTGAAAAAGGCATAATTTCATTTTCATGGTGTGGCGAAGAGTCCTGTGGAAAAGAAATAGAAGAAATAGCAAATGTAGATATTTTAGGTGTTCAGGAAGAAGAAACTTCTGGAAATTGTTTTAACTGTAGCAGGGATGCAAAATTTAAGGCTTTTCTGGCAAAAACATATTAATTAATAATTAAATTACACAAAATTCAAATTTTTAAATTTTTAATATAATAATTAATTGATAATGAATTAAATTTAATTATATAATTAATAATATAATTCAAATAAGGATATATGATGATATATTTATAATGGACTGAGGAAGAGGAATGAATTACCGTATAATTTTGGTTTTAATTGTTGTATGCTTATTTGCTACCGGATTAGGGGCTATGAATTTTATATCTGCAAAAGGTTTAAATCTAGAAGATGTCTATAAAGATGGCAATGTTGTCATTACTCAGCAAACACCTGCAGGCACTATACCTCATGAAATAAATGTTCAAAACAACGGAAAAAATCCAGTGAATGTTCCCAAAGGTACTATTCTCTCCAGTAAAGATTCTCAAGATTTAGTAATTGCTCGTGATGAAGTTGTATCAGCTAATACAAATATAAGTGTTCCTGCTTATTGTATTGAGCCTGATCAAAAGGCAGTTGAAAATAAAAAGCTTGCAGTGTCTGGTTTAGCACCCCAGGTTATTGCTGAGATTGCATCATCTTCCAATCCTGAAAATCCTTCTGATGCATTAAATGCTCAACTAAAAATCTGGACTATTGTTGGTGGGGCCGATTTCAATGTTTACAAGGGAGAAGTAGCTGCAGTAAGTAAAAAACAGAATATAAGCTTCTATGATATTAAAGGAAATTTATCTAATGCTAAAATAGAAGTTATGACCAAATTTAATTTAACTACAGATCAAATGAACAATGTTAATATTAATAGTTCAATATTAAACCAAAGCCAGAGTTTTACAGAACAAGTAACTAATTTGTTTAGTGGCTTAGGATTAAATTTATAATATTATCCTTTTTAACTGAGGGTAGAATGAATTACTTTATATCATTTTCGGAGATTAACTATGAAATCTACTTATGCTATAATTCCTGTTTCCAGATTTTCCCATGCGAAAACGCGTCTTTCTCCTACTTTAACCCCCAGTGAAAGAGAGGGTTTGTTAAAGGCGATGTTAAATGATGTTACTATGGCTTTAAAAGGTGCTGTTGATGAAGTAGTTGTCATAAGCGCTGATGAAGATGTTCTTGAATTTGCATATGAATTAGGAGTAACAATTATTCAAGAAAAAGGCCAGACTGACTTGAATGGTGCTCTTAAACAGGCCATTGAATGGTGTTCTGAAAATTGTAGCAAAGTAATAATAACTCCTTCAGATATTCCATTACTAAGTATTGCTAATCCAAAAAAATTTATTGAAGATTCTGAGAAATATGATGTAGTAATTGCTCCTGCTAAAGGTGGTGGAACTAATGCGATTGCATTCCAACCTGGAGCAATTGAATTAAAATTCGGTGATTGCAGCTTCTTTGAACATTTGCAAGATGCAAAAAATAATGAACTTTCCTTTAAAATATATGATTCATTCTATCTTTCTCTGGATGTTAATACGGCAGAGGATTTAGGTGAAATTATTTTACATGGTCATGATACTCATACTCAAACATATTTAAAGAAACTAAAATTAAGTGCCAAGCCTTTTCACGGCTCAGAACGTTTAGAAATCAAAAGAGAATTAATATAAACTTAAATTAATTTATTTTTAATGTATAGTTAAAAAAAATCTACAAACATTAAGTAGTATTAATTTAATCTTAGTTGATTATGTTGATTGTATTAAGGTGTTTATAGTTATTTAAGAGTTGATGAAATGTTAGCTATTTCCATTGCTGGTTTTGATCCTTCAGGAGGGGCAGGAATATTAAGTGATTTAAAGACATTTTCTGCACTTGGAATTTATGGAACGGGTGTAATTACTGCCTTAACTGCTCAAAATGTTCAAAGAGTTTCAAATATACGTCCCATAGAACTGGATTTTATTGAAGAGCAGATAGACTTAATTTTAGAAGATCTTCCAGTAATTTACGGGAAAACTGGAATGCTTTATTCAAAAGAAATCATAAAATCCGTTTCTAAAAAGATTTCAGAATATGATTTAAAAATAGTAGTTGACCCGGTAATGGTTGCCGGATCTGGAAGTTCTCTCTCACAAGAGGGAATGGCCAGTGCTATAAAAAAATACCTTTTAAAAGAGGCATTAATAGTCACCCCCAATGTTTTTGAAGCAGAATTACTTTCAGGAATCAATATTGAAACTCAAGAAGATGCTATTGAATCTGCTTACAAAATAGGAAAACTATGTGATGTGGTAGTTACAGGAGGCCATCTAGATGGGGATAATATCCTTTATAATGGCCAAATCAGAGTTATTAGCGGAGAATTAATAGAAAGTAGTAATACTCATGGGAGTGGATGCTCCTTTTCAGCAGCTATTACTTCTTATATGAGTAAAGGGATTGAAATGGAAATTGCCATTAAAAAAGCTGATATTTTCGTAAAAGAAAGCATTAAAAATGGTCATTGGGGTACTTTAAATCAATTCTGGAAGAATAATATAAATGAAAAATAATAATTTTTTTTTATTTAATTTGTTTATTAATCAAATTTTAGTGAAATAAATTTTAGAGAAAATAAGTAATTGGAATTTGGATTTGTTAAATTTGCATTATTAAAATTAAAAAAAATTTAAATAAATATTTGAGAAGAATTAAAGTAATTCATCTCTTAAATCAATGGTATCAACTAGATCTGGGCCAGTAGATATTATGGTTACAGGAACTCCAGTTTCTCCTTCAATTTCATCTATAAATCTTTTTATTTCTGGTTTAAGCGAAGAATAATCAGTTGTTCGTTCGCATTCTGGATAAAGACGGTCTACACATGTCAAAGCGATTTGTGTTGCTCCATTTATCATACAGGATTCTTTAGCCATTTCCATATCAAATAGACCAACTCTTCTTCGTCTGCCAGTAACGGTTCCGTACTCTTCAAGTCCCATTTCTTCAGCTTTTTGTTGTGTAATTTCTGTTGGGAATGGTCCTTCACCTACTCGAGTTATATATGATTTAAAAACAGCTATAACGTCATCGATACGGGTAGGTCCCACACCTACATCTGCTGCTGCAGTACTAGCAGTAGTGTCTTTACTGGTCACATAGGGATATGTTCCATAGTACAGAGATAATCCAAAACCCTGTGAACCTTCAATAAAAACATCCTGGTCTTGATCTAAAGCTTCATTTATTTGCAGAGGCACATTAGCTGTGTAATCTTCAAGTTCTGGTATTTCACTGGCCAGTTTGGCTGTTCTCATTACTCTATCTGAGTTAGCAGGTCCGCAACCAGTACCAGTACTCCCTATTTTCTTAAAAAGGTGATCAGAGGCTTTATCTCTTTCTTTATGTTGTTCTTCTATTATAGCGCAGCGATAATCAACAAATGTTCGCTCTTTAACATTATATTTGTTTAAATAATCCATTTCATGTAAGAATACTTCTGGATCAACTAGTACTCCTGCGCCTATAAACATCTTAGCGTCAGTATGCACAAATCCAGAAGGAGTTAACCTTAAACCGTATTTTTCACCATTAAATTCTACAGAGTGGCCTGCATTAGGCCCTACTCCTGCTCTGGCGATGATGCTGGGTTTATCATAATGGCATAAATAAGTAATACACTTACCTTTACCTTCGTCACCCCATCCGCCTCCGACTAAAACACTGCATGTCATTTATTGTTCTCCTTTGACTGTTGCCTCTTTTATATTAAAAAAGATGTAATAAAAACTTTTCCCTTATTTGAAAAATAATTATTTTTATTTAAACATTTTTGTATTTTTTTATTTTAATTTAATTAGTTTGATAGGTGAATTTGTATTTTTATATTTTTAATTAAGTAAAATATTATTCTTAAATATAATTTTGTTTATTCATCTTTCTTCTTCCGAATAATTCTATCAAATAAAGCAGGAGTAAATCTTCTCTGTAAAGCAATTAAAACGTGCTGTTGGAGTGCATTATCCATAATTTCCGAAGTTATAATATCTTCATTTTTTCGGATTCTAACTGCTTGAGCAATTTGGGCTAAATCCCTTGCATGGGCAAAGGTTGGTTGTAGGCCTTCACCACCATTTCTGGTAGGTTCATACACTTTTTCAAATGTTTTTATTACATCTGGATCGTACTTTTCACCAAGTAAATCAAGATTTTTTTTAAAAACTTTTACTATCTCTGGCAAGGTAGGGTTTTCCAGGAAAATATGTAATGGTGCTCGCCTCAAATGTGCTTCATCCATAATAGTTATATCCAGGTTTGTTGAAAATGCAGGTATGAAATGTGTTTGGACGACCATAGGAGCACCTTTAATATAAATCATGTCTTTTTTATTTTCCATAGGTACAATCAAACGATTTAAAAGATTATTGTGGTCTTCTTTTTGTCGACCTAGATCATCCAGTAATAGAACACCACCATTGGCTTTAATAATGGGTGAGGTTTCATAAACACCTTTATGAGGATCAAAATTGGTTTCTAATTTTTCACTATTCAGTTCAGATCCTGTAAAAACGAATGGTGCGTATATTTTGACCCAACGAATATCTTCTGGTTGCTCAGGACACTCTTTATGAAAATCTGGGTCAAATAATTGGATTACATGGTCACTGAACTCAATATATCTTGGTATCAATATTGGCGGTAACAAATCTGACATTTTACTGGTAATGAATGTTTTTCCAGTTCCTGGAAGCCCATAAATAAAAAATCCTTTTCCACCAATTGCTGATTCAATCAAAGTTCTTTTACCATTCTCATTTCCTACAACTTCTTCAAATGTTTTATCTATAACTTCTTGAGGTATTTTTTGGGGAAATCGACCTTTTAATTGAATCTCCATAATTTTGTAGTATGTATCATAAGCGACTGGAGCAATACCTACGTATGGATTCTCTTCTGAAAGGTGATCTGCCTGAGTTTTTCCCACTTTTTTAATGGTAAATGTAACGCTGGGAAACATGAAACCTCCCCCAATGGCAGCGCATAGATCTTCTTCTTCCATATCATTTAGGCATTTTTCTAGAATATTTATAGAGAGTCCTGTTATTTCATGTATATGATTAACTTTGATATGACCATAATTTGAAATAACCTTTAAAATAAGATTTTTTATAAAACTTTCAGAGAGATCAATTTCTTCTAAAGTTTTAGGTTGTTTGAGGATTTCAAATAATCTCTGCATTTTTTCATCATGGTAGTAATCCATTAAACCACTCCTAAAATATTATGTTTCACTTACAAAATATATGTTGTTCTGATAACTAATACTCATACTATTTACTTTTTTAATAATTTGATAAATTATCTTGATTTTTTATAAAAAATATAAAATAATATATCAATTAAAGAAATAAAATTCCTTTCAATTTTTTTAGAGTATTTGATTGTTTTTTGGTGAAAAATATTTATTAAAAGAAAAAGAACATTTAATTAGATATTATGAACACAAAAATTTTATTAGTAGCATTATTAGTAATAATTTCAATTATAGGAATATTTGGTTTTTCTGGTCAAGATTCAACTTCTAATAATTCTTCTAATTCAACCAATCAAAACCCGTCTTATGTGCCGGTTACCACTCCTGCTCAAAATAATTCATCAGATACTTCTTCTCAATCTAATATTCAACATCAAGAGGGAGTTCCTATATAATTATGAGAATTTAATCTCTGCCATTGAATTTCTCTACTGTACAATTTATATCTATATTAGGATGGTTTCATCTTTTTAAATTCTAATCAAGATTTTAAGACTTTTAAGTTAATTATTTTTAGAATTCAATGAAAATTAGAAAAGATATAATTCTACCGCCACGGCTGCGTTCTATTGATGAAGAAGAGGAGGAGAGACATGCTGAGTGGCTAGAGCTTTTGTATGATCTAGTTTTTGTAGCAGCTGTTTCCATATTGGCCCTTAATTTAAGTTTAGATTATTCTTTCATAGGTCTTTTAAAGTCCATTCCCTTATTTTTTGTTATTTGGTGGGGATGGGTAGGCCATACTTTTTTCCTATCCCGCTTCGGTACCGACGACCTTTTTGATAGATTTTTAACTATGTTACAGATGATAGCTGTAGCAGCCATGGCCGTCAATGTTGAAGACGCATATAGTTTCAGTGGATCCAGCTTTGCAGTATCTTACGCATTTTTAAGAATTATTCTGGTATATGAACATTATAGGGCTGGTAAACACATTAAAGAAGCTAAACCACTCACAAATCATTTCTGTAAGGGTTTTGGATTAGCTGCTTTGATTTGGGTTATATCGGCATTTGTTCCTATCCCTTTTCGGTTTATTTTATGGGGAATAGTACTAATAATTGATATTATAACGCCTATTACTGCTGCTGGAGAACAATTTAAACTACCTCCCCAATCCACCCATCTTCCAGAACGTTTTGGGCTTTTTACCATAATTTTAATAGGTGAAGCAGTGGTAAGTATTGTATTTACCATAAATACTATTGGATTTGTGTTTTTAGCTGAAATTACAGGGATATTTGGTTTGATAATCGCATTTTGTATATGGTGGAGTTATTTTGAAGAAGCAAAAGGTGCTGAGGCCAAAGTAA
>DAWK01000066.1 GCA_002509745.1 Methanobacteriaceae archaeon UBA349
TGGTCTCTGGTATTAAATTAAGTAAGGCCACCATGAAGAAGATCCGGCAGAACCTATTTTGGGCCTTTTTCTATAATAGTGCTGCTATCCCATTAGCTGCTTTTGGATTTTTAAATCCTATGATTGCTGCTGCGGCCATGTCCTTAAGTTCACTATCTGTTGTGACTAATTCTGCGCTTTTGAAGAGGTTTAAAATTAAAAAATAATTATTTTTTTATTTTTAAAATAATGGGAATATAGTTATTTAAAATAAATCTTTTTTTTTACTTTTTAAAATGAAATTAAAATAACATAAATAAAAAAAAATGTTACCTAAGCCATTCCAACATAGTCTCCAGTGCTAATTGCGTATTTCCAACTTGACAATGATTTTGGGCCTGATCTTCTTTGGTAAAAACTTTATCTGTAACAGATCTAGCATTAATTAATGCATCTACTTGCTTTTTATGCATTTTAAATCCGATAAAGTGATCTTGACTTCCAGATAACAATAATACATCTTGTTTAATTCTTTCTGAATGCATATTTTCTTCATTCATCCTGAAAGCTAATTCCATGGCATCTAAGGGCATTTTTTTATCAGTGACGTACATCAAATTACTGGTGGTCCACGCTTCCATATCACATTTTTTAAGGTTTTTTAGAGCCATTTTGTTGGAAAAGTTTGGGAAATATTTAGTAAAGAAAATCAACATTTTTTGAGCTAAGATATTATGTATTTTCATATAATCCATGGCATGGCCTTGAGCAATAACTTTCTTTATTCTTGGCTCAAATGCAGCTGCTCTAAGACAAAACCATCCACCCATAGATGTTCCTATCAAAGTAACCTCATCTAAGTTGAAATAGTCTAAGATAGCTGAAGTAGGTTTTTCCCATTCAATATCCAGAGGAATTCCATATTTTTTCCGAGCTGCACCCTGACCCGGGCCTTCAAAGCCTATTACTTCATATCCTTGACTGGAAAAATACCACATCCATGAATAAAATTCCTCAATATATGAATCAAAACCACCGTGAAGGACTATAGTACCTTTACTCTTACCATCAGGTGATGTTCTTATCACTGGTAAAAATCCATCTTGATAAGGTACTTTAAATCTCTCCAATCCATCATTTTGGAATATATTATAAAAAAGGCCACAGAACTTATCATAGAGTATTTCTTTATCCTGATCATGGGAAAATGTGTAAAATTCAGCGGCCCGGTAATAGAAAGCTGCATTAATTAGTCTGTCTTCCTGAAGGGCTTTTTTGGCCAGTTTTATCATTATATTTTTCCAATCCTGGAAATTATCTATTTTTAAGCCGGCATATTCCATATCTTCATATCTGGCGTAACCCCATGAATACCAGCGATTTAGTTGATAGTTGAATAATTGGTCTTTGTGGAAGTTTTGATATCCTATAGGGAACTTGAATTGCGTTTTTTCCATTAATAATCACCCTCTAAACTAATAAATGTACTTTAAAGAATTTTAATCCTCCACTAACTCCAGAAAATCTACTTTAAAGATTTTAATCTTTTCTAAACTCTGAAAATGTACTTTAATCATTTTTTTGGGCTATTTTAAACGCATACAGTATAGCCCCACTTTCTGTACCTAAAATTCGTTCAATAAAATCGAAAATGGCCATGAATTTCATTCTAAATTCATTTGAATTATGATCCGCGCTATCTATTCCCTGTAAAACCATGGCCGATATTCCATTAAATGCTCTGGCAGCATCTTCAGGATATTTGGTATCAAAGATTCCTTCTGCAACACCCTGTTTAAATATATGAGCTAATGGCCCTACTGTTTCTACAGGAATCCTTTGTTCAAATTTACGATGTAAGTGAAGGTTCTTTTCATCATGGACATACTGCATGATACTCCGGGTATCATCCCTGAAGGATAAAGAAAACTGAAATATTTTTACCAGTTTTTCCAGTGCATTTAGATTATCCTGTTTTGAGATTTTTTCCATACTTTCAATGATAATATGAATATATTTTTCAGTAATTTCATCTAGAATTGCTTCTTTTGATTGGAAATAATAGTAGAAAGTACCTTGAGCAACATCTGCTTTTTTAACGATGTCTTTAACCCGGGTTTCTTGGTAGCCTTTTTCTAGAAATAATTGTTCGGCTATATCTAGGAGTTCTCTACGTCTTATTTCAGGATTTTTGGTAATACGAATAGAATCATTCCTCCATTTGACTGGTGACTATTGATTCAATCGCCGTGACGGCACTTTTTAAACCATTTTCTTTGCGTATCTTATGGCCTAAGGTTTTAGCATTATCCCTTATTAATGAATTATCCCGAATTTCTATAATTGCTTTAGATAATTTTTCCATGGTGAGCTTTTTTCTAGGTATAGGGTAGGTTGCTACACCCAGAGAATGAATCCTCTCTGCCCAGGCAAACTGATCCACCATAAATGGTACTGGAATAGAAGGCAACCCTGCTTTTAGTACTTCGGCCGTGGTGCCCAGACCACAGTGATGAATAACACACCAAACATGATCCAATAACCAATCATATGGGATCTCTTGAACTAAATGAATATGGTCTGGTATTTTATTAGAATAATTTTCAGTATTTAGAATAATGGCCCTTTCTCCAGCTTTTAGTACTCCTTCAAAAAGAATCTCCATCAGTGCACTGTTATCTTCTTCACTCCAAGTGGCCGATCCAAAACTTATGAATAATGGTTTTTTACCGGCTTCTATAAACTCTAGAAGATCTTCAGGAGGAGAATAGTTTGAAGGAGATTCCAAGTACCAGTAACCAGTAACAACATTCTTATTTGTCCAGTTATGATTTGGCTTAACTACCTCATGGCTCATAGGTAAAATTATCATGGGAGGATTGTTTGATTTACTAGAAGAAGGAGCACCAATTTCTTTTCGGAATTGTTCATATTTTCTTCCCATCAATAAATACAGGGCTATTTTTTCCACAATTAATCCCATATTTAACTTAATATTTTTTGAAAATTTCTTTTCTGCCATGGTAGGATCAATAACGACACTTATGAAAGGTTTATTGGCCTTATCTGCTTCTGCTAAACCGAAACTCCCATAACCTATTATTAAATCATAACGTGGGCATAGTTCCTGTAGGGTTTTAGTGTGTTCCCTGACTCCTTGGAAAAAGAATTCCGTTCCCAGTTTAGCTGCTTCCAAGTTATTATTTGCTCTTATTATCTCCTGCATTTCTTTTACTCCGTCGTCAGGTTCACCTCCCAGAGAATAATAATTAACTCCATAATATTCAGCTAGTTTTACGAATTTCTGATTTAAAGCAACCGTTGCTTCATACCCCTTATTATTTAGTGCTTTGGCCAGTGCAATGAAAAGTTGCACATCACCCCGCACTCCAATTACTGGTAATAGTATTTTCATTATCTAACCCCATTGACTGATGTCAGTCAGTTTATTATAAATGATATATAAATATTGTGCATGAATGGTAGGACCTAGCATGAATGTAGGTCAAAATAAATTCGCTCCACTTGGAATGGATAATCTGGGTAAATTAAAAAATAAAATGTTCTTTAAATAGGGTTATAATAATTCTTTTTCAAATTTTTAATGATGATTATAATCATCTAAATCAAATTTAGCTTAATTCAAGTATGCTTATTTTCAATAAAAGATAAATAATAATTAACTAAAATAAATAATATTAAAATAATTTTAATAAATTAGATTAATGGAGTGATTAAGTTATGAAAAAGTTATCCAGTCAATACGTATTTGGAATTATTTTACTTATTGTAGGTATCCTTCTCATATTAAGAAATTTCGGAATATACAACGCCGGAGAATTATTACTATACATACCATCTTTATTTGTGATTCTAGGAATATACAGCCTTATTAAAAGTGGCTTTAAAAATATAAGTGGCCCAATTACCATGATAATCATATTTGGTGTCATACAGTTACTGGTACTGGGTATCCTTAGCTGGAGTGTTATTGG
>DAWK01000032.1 GCA_002509745.1 Methanobacteriaceae archaeon UBA349
CTGACTTAGATAAACCACAAAACAGGAAAAATGATAAAAGAACTCCTGTGGATCAGGCCTTTGATTATGCTAAAAAATCTGGAGATATTAACTGGATATTTGTATCTAATTATAATGAATTCCGTTTATATAACTGGCATAAAAAACAACATCAATACATATCTTTCAAAGCCGAAGACCTAAAAGACCCTGAAACCTTTAAACAATTCATGCTGGTATTCTCTAGTTTTTCAACTATTGAAAACAACCTTATTGATAAATTAGTATCTAAAACCATTTTTGTAGAAAGGGATCTAGAAGATGAATTCTATAAATTATATAATGAAACACGGTTAATGTTAATTGCTGAAATAGAGCATTTAAACCCTGAATTTACAAGGGAACAATCAGTTCATTACTCACAACTTATTTTAAATCGTTATATCTTCATTTGTTTTGCAGAAGATCTGGGATTATTACCTGGAGAAATATCAGTAGAATCCATAGAAAATCCTGTAAAAAATAATAATTTAGGCCGAAGCGAAATCTGGCACAGATTAAACAGTCTTTTCATTGATGTAAATGAAGGAAATGACTTTAAAAAGATATATGGATATAATGGTGGTCTATTCAATGAAGACCTGGAATTCCTAAAAATACGGGATATTGTTGAGGATCATAGTATTTTCAGTGATGCTTATCAAAAATGGAAATTTGAAGAATACTCTTTACTAGTCGATGAGAAACTAAGCCCTTACAGTAGCAAAATAAACCCAATATACAAAAATTTAATGACTATCTCAACATTTAACTTCTCCTCAGAAGTAGATGTAAATATACTTGGACATATATTTGAAAACTCCATAGGCGACATAGAAGAACTTAAAGCAGATACAAAAGGTCGAAGGAAAAAAGACGGTATATTTTATACTCCAGAACCTATAACAGATTATATCTGTCAAAATACTATAATTCCTTATTTGAGCAAATCAGGTAAATCAAATACAGTTAAAGATTTAATTGGAGAATATTGGGGATCCGATTTAAAAGAACTAGATGATAAACTTGGAAAAATTAAAATTATAGACCCTGCCTGTGGTAGTGGAGCATTCCTTAACAAAGCTGGAGATATTTTACTAGAAATTCATAAAGCTATCCATGAAAAGAAGTATCTGGACAAAATGGATACTTTAGCACCTTATTTTGATAATATTGAAATGAGAAGAGAAATTCTACTAAATAATATCTATGGGGTAGATTTAAACGAAGAATCTGTGGAAATAACAAAACTTTCATTATTCTTAAAAGTCTGTAAAGCAGGATTGAAACTTCCAAACTTGAATAAAAACATTAAAAATGGAAATTCTTTAATTGATGATAGTTCATTTGCTAATAACTCCTTTAATTGGGAAGAAGAGTTTAAAGAGATTTTTGAAGATGGTGGATTTGATATTGTTATAGGTAATCCTCCTTATGTAAGAAATACTGATTTACTTAGTGAAGATAAGGATTTTTTTAAATCTTATTACATAAGTGCCTATAAGCAATATGATCTTTATGCGCTATTTTTTGAATTAGGTCTTAGAATATTAAAAAATGATGGATATTTAGGTTTTATTACTTCTAATAAGTTTTTAGCAACGGATTATGGAAAAAAGTTAAGAAATTTACTTCTTCAAGATAGTAAAATAAATGCATTAATTGATGTATCATACTTAAAAATTTTTAAAGATGCATCTACATATCCGGTTATTGCATTACTTCAAAAAGAATTAAACAATTTAAAAAGGGAAAATAATAATGTGGCCTTTCATAAAATTGAGAATATCGCTGATTTAAATCAAAATCATGATATTAAAACTGTAAAGCAGTCTGAATTTAATTATGGGGAAAATAATAGATTTTTAGATATAAGTAGTCCTGAATTTAAAATTATTAAAAAAATAGATGCAGATAGTGTTAAATTAAAGGAAACTTTCAATTGTCAAAGAGGTTCGCCTAAAAATAAAATAAAATTAATTAATGAAAAATCGGATCTTTCTGTAGCCTGTATATTGTCAACAAGCATTAATAGGTATACATATACAATTTCAGATGATATATTTGTAATCTCAAATTTGCAGGATAAAATTTTATCCAAAGAAAAAATTTTATTACCAAGAACTGTTTTAACTATTAAAGCCGCATATGAAGCTGGTGGAAATTTTATAATGGATAGAATCTATTATTTAATATCTAAAAATAATGATATTAATCTTAAATATGCAACATTGATTCTAAACTCAAAAATAATTGATTTTTATTATAAAATAAATTTCAGTACAACTCATATTGGTGGAGGTTATTTAGACCTTAAAGGAACTCAAATTGATGAATTACCTATTAAAATTATTTCTAAAGACAATGAACTGCAGTTCGTTGAAAAAGCCGATAAAATGCTCAAAATCAACAAAGAATTAATAGATGAGATAAATGGCTTTAAAAACTGGCTAAAAACCACATACCAAATTGATAAGTTATCTCAAAAGCTTGATAAATATTATGATTTATCTTTTGATGATTTTTTAATTGAATTAAAAAAGAAAAAAGTGGATATTAAACCTAGAAAAACTCAAGAACTTCTTAAAAATGAATTTGAGGAAAGTTTAATTAAAATTAATCCTTTAACTGATGAAATTAGGATAATTGATTCTGAAATTAATCAATTGGTTTATGAGTTATATGGCCTTACTGATAATGAAATTCAAATTATTGAAGATAGCATTAATTCATAAAAAATAATTATTTTTTTACACTTGAACCATTACTTATAAATAAAAAGTACCCTTATGCCGCCCCTCCCCCCTTGGGTCAGGCCATTAAATACTAACAAAAACAAGAATATTGTTAGTGAAGAGTGAAATCAGGAGCCACCACACAATGATCTCTCTATCAAAATTAAAACAAGTAAATATTAGGATTATAAAAAAAAGTTATTCTAAGTTATTAAGTGCATCTAATAAAGTACTTGATCTTTCTTTAATTGCTACTTTTAATTGTTCTTTTCTATTTGAAAGGAGCATATCTATGCCTTCAAGGACCAATGCATTGATTGGTGTTCCATCATCTTTTTTTATTTCTTCTAATAATTTGTATTTGTCTTCAGGTACTCTAATTGATGTTGAAACATATTGTTCTTTTGCCATTATAGGTACACACTCCCCAAGAGTGGATTTTACTTCCACTTCATTCACCTCCTTCTTTATTCCTTTTTATTTAAGTATATTGCTTTTTTCATATAAAGTTTACTTTACTTATATGAAGCAATAAAGCAATAAAGCAAAGTTTATATATACTAAAGTTCATAGTAAGTACAGCGAGAAGTGAAAAATCTCGCAAAACCCTGGAGCCACCACAACAAAAAGAAAAAGAAAATCAGGAGTCACCACAACTTTCTTTTTGTTTTTAAACACGCTCCAAAAATATTGGATGTGTAAAAAAATGTTAAATAATCTAAAA
>DAWK01000044.1:0-5703 GCA_002509745.1 Methanobacteriaceae archaeon UBA349
GCAGCCCATTCCACTCTCCAGGTGAGTTTCCCTTCTCCGGATTTGATGTCCATAGTGCCATCATAGCCACACTCGCACCGGTAAGTAACCTCATCGCCCTCAAAGTCATAGGCGAAGGTGGTATTCACCCGACCACATTCAGTACAGATAGGATTGTAAGGCAACCAGTCATCAGCCAGGGGATTTTCACGGTATTTATTGAATATTTCCCGAATTTCAGGGGCCTTTTCCAGGGAAGTGCGTATGTAATCCAGGTATAACCCGTCCTTGTACATCTGGGCTCCAGAATAGGTTTCCAGTTCTATGCCAAAGTCATCCAGGGTGTCCAGGAATGGTTTCTGGAAATGCTCTACAAAACTGTCACAACAGCCTTCAGGGCAAGGTATCTGGGAATAAGGAACGCCCAGGTATTTTTCATAGCTTTCTGGAAGAGGAAAAGGAACCTTACGCAGGGGATCATGATCATCAGCTATCCAGATAGTCTTGGAAGATGCTCCTTCTTGTTTCAGTGCCTTGCCCACAGCATTTGCTATAAATACGTCACATGAGTTCCCAATATGTATTGATCCAGAGATGGATGTTCCGCTGGCCACTACATGTTCTTCTACATCCCAATCTTTTAATTCGTCTGCTATCCTTTCTATCCAATGTTTCAATCAAATCACCTAAGTTTATAGAGTCAATTAATGTAATTTCTAAGCTATTATTCGCTCAAATTTATATTGAACATAATTTATATTGAACATAAAATAACCAGTTTATAATAATTAATTATATGATTTATTTTTATTTTAATAATTTAGGTAGTAATGAAATTAAATTTCTTTTTTAAAAATATAGACTTACATAGGAAAACCAGAAATATTCGGTTTTTTATGAGATTAAATTAATTTATTTATTTCAAGTTATTTAAGAATTAATATTAACTATTATATTTTAAAATAAGAAATATAAAAAGATATTTATTAAAAATATTTCCTTTTAAAAAAATTTTATTTAAATAAAGAATGAAAAGAGTTTAATTAATTATTTCAATTAATCAAACACGTCAACTTCGGCGTTGTCCAACCATTCATTCACGATTTTGACCGCACAGTAGTTACCGCACATGGTACAAGTGTCTGGGTCTTCTGGTGGTCTTTCGTCCCGTTTTTTACGGGCTTCCGCAGGACACATAGATGCGTCGTATTGTGCTTCCCAGTTGAGTTTTTTACGGGCATTAGCCATTACTAAATCCTTTTCACCGTTGTGAATACCTTTGGCCATGTCTCCCACATATGCTCCTATACGGGTGGCAATAACTCCTTCTTTCACGTCGTCAGGGAAAGGAAGAGCTAAGTGCTCGGCAGGAGTTACATAACAGATGAAGTCTGCTCCAGCACCGGCAGATGCGGCCGCTCCAATGGAAGACACAATGTGATCGTATCCAGCACCAATATCAGTTACAATAGGTCCTAACATGTAAAAAGGAGCCCCTCTGCAGAGTTTTTTCTGGAGGGTTACATTGGCTGGGATTTCATTTAATGGGATGTGGCCCGGCCCTTCTACAATGGTCTGTACACCTGCTTCTCGTGCTTTGTCCACTAATTCTCCTAAAATAATTAGCTCTTGAACTCCAGCCCGGTCAGTTGAATCAGCTATTGCTCCAGCCCTCATGGCGTTGGCCATGGACATAGTGAAATCGTGTTCTTTGGCGATTTCCAATATATAATCGAAATTTTTGTATAGGGGGTTTTCCACTTCATTTTCTACCATCCAGGCAGATACAAAAGCTCCTCCACGACTTACAAGTCCGCCTTCACGGCCCTGTCTTTTTAATCGCTTGAGGGTTTCCTTGTTCACACTGCAGTGAATAGCCATGAAGTCTACACCGTCTTTTGCCTGTTTTTCAATGGCTTTGAACATGGATTCTTCTTCCATGTAAATGGAGGAACCTTTCTCTCGGATGGTTTCTACTGCGGCCTGGTAAATAGGCACGCTTCCTACTGGTAAGTCAGAGACTTTTAAAATTCTTTGTCTGATTTCATCCAGATCTCCACCTACGGAAAGTTCCATTAAAGTATCAGCGTGATGGGCCATGGCTACTTTGGCCTTTTCTTCTTCCAAGTCGAAGTCACAGATATCGGTTGAAGTGCCTATAGTTGCGTTTACTTTGGTTCTTAATCCAGCTCCAATACCCACAGCTTTTGCATTGTCCCGGTTTATGTTACTGGGTATGGCTATGGTTCCTTGAGCTACAGATTTTCTGATGAATTCTTCAGAAACGTTTTCGGCTTGAGCCACCGCTTTCATTTCCTCTGTTATTATACCTTTCTTTGCGTCATCCATTTGTGTCATAGAATCACCATTTTTTAAATTTTTAAACTCACAGCCTTACTTGAAATATAATCAAGACTTTTTGGGGCCGGAGCAATATTGGAATCAAGATTTATCAATAATATCTTTATCAATAATATCATGGTTGATATGATAGTCAATAGTAAATAATCTATCATAGTGCAGTTAATATCTCTGTTCCATAATAAAAGATATACTGTTTTAATTTTCCCTTATATATAAATAAGACGATTCCAGTATGCTCTTATTAGAGTTTCTAGTATATATTAACAATAGTTATAATATTTTTATATACTAAAATAATAAAAGTAGTCACTCATTTTTCAATTATCTCATTATTTTAATTTTTAATCCGGATTATAGAATATTTAAAAATAAGAATGTAAAAGAATTAATTTTCATCCATTTTATTAATCACTCATTCATTCTCTTTAAGGCCATTTCATAATCGGGAACATTGGTCTGGCAGCCTTGTGCTTCCACAATAAATGAAGAAACGGCTGATGCAAATTTAGCACAATATTCCAGCGGTTTATCTGCTAAATAGGCCCTTAAAAAACCGGCACGATAAGAGTCTCCTGCCCCTGTAGGATCCACTGCCTCTCGGAAAACGGCCTGTACCTTGATATTATTTCCATCAGCATAAACCGTGCTTCCTTCTTTACCATAAGTCTTTACCACAATTTTTGGCCCGCATTCTCGAAGCTCCTGCATGTTAATGCCTAGAGTTTCTTTTATACGGTCTATTTCAAAGTGATTACCAAATAAAATGTCACAAAGGCATACTACTTCCTTTAATTCCTCGGGAGAGTACATGTGCAGGTCCTGACCAGGATCAAAGGATATTAATTTACCTTTCTCCCGAGCTACTTCCCCACATTTACGATTAAAAATGGGGTCTCCGGTGGCCAGATGCACGGCTCTAGTATTTTCAATGGCCTTTTCTGGTACTGGAGCATTTTTAAAGTTTTTAGCTGCTCCCCAGTAGAAGTAACTGATCTGATCGTTATTAGCATCAGTCAATACAAATGCAGTGGGAGTATTGTCTTCTGGAAACACTATCATGTGCTTGGTGTCAATCCCCGCATCATTTAAGAATTTTCGGTATTCTGATTCTTTAAAATCGCCACCCACGGCAGATATAAGGTCAGTATCAAGTCCCAGGCTGGATCCAACCACGGCTACGTTGGCCGCGGCTCCACCATGAAGATTTTTCATTTTCTTAATGGCCGTTGATGAATTGGGGTCTGGAAACTCCCCTACTTGTATAATATAGTCAAAAGCAGTGTGGCCTATGGCCAGTAAATCCCTATTATAACTCAATAAATCACCTGGCTTATGTTGGTTTTTAATGTACTTAAAATTTTTCAAGATTTGCTATTTTGTTTCAATTAAGAATAATAATTTAAATATTAGTAACACAATTCCTTTTTTTGGGTTGTGAAAAGTCGTCAATTTGCTTTTAATTCTTTTAATAATCGCAGGAATAATTATTCTGGTGATAATCAAATTAAAAAAACGAAATAAATCTGAATAGTATATTAATTTTTTTTTAATTTATTTTAAAGCGACTTAAAACCCTGATTTTCAACAATTCTCTGCCCGGGCCCCAGTATAAAATCAATAAATGTTTCAATTTCCGGGTTAAAGTCCCCGTAACGCACTAGACTAATTACGTGAGTGGTTTCTTCTTTTAAAATGTCACTACCTGAAAAGAAACTGGCATTTAAGAAAGTGTGGATATTATCTCCTTTTTCAACCAGTTTATAAGCTTCATAGGGCGATTTAACTTTTTTTATTACTTCAAAAGGAATTTTTCTATCCTGCAATGTTTTCCAGGCCAGTCTTTGGGAGGAACTGGAAACCGCAATAAACTGAGAATTTATAAGTTCTTGCAAGCTGTTTATTTCGTCTCCAGGACTGGATACCAGTACCAAGTGGTCAAAAGCAATGGGTGTAAAATCTAAATCACGTTGAAAGCCAATTAATGGATCGTCCAATGCTAGGATATCCAGGAGTTCTTTTTGGGCCAGATAAAATGAGCTCTCATCGTCGCTGCCATATATTACTGCGTCCAGGCCAAATTCCGCGGCAAGTGTGGCTAAAAGACCGGAAGAAATATGCCCTCCACATATAACTGGTTTTTTATTGGGTTCCATTTTAGTTAAATAACGGTGATGGCTTTCCAGAATTTCTAGTCCCTGAGAAGTCAGTTCAGATCCGGCGCCGGTACTTTCCACCACTTTAAAACCTAATTTGGCCTCTGCTTCCAGTATGCGACGGTTCAAAACCGGGGCGGAAATACCCAATTCTTTTGCGGCCTTGCGCTGGGACCAGGTCTGGGATATCAATTGCAGGGTCCGGAAAAATTTGTAACTAAAGGCCTGGCCATTGATTTCAATTCCTAAGAGTGGATTAAATTTCATGGGTTTTCTAAAATTATCTATTATTTTTATTAGCTATATTTTTATTTTTTAAATCAAAATATTTCCTAAGATATGTGAGAATATAATTATAAAAAATTTCATAACCTTATATATAGAATCAATTGATTATAATTTAGTATTGTGTTTATGGAATTATATATCCAAATTAAAAATGCATTATAATTCTTTATTTATCTAAATTTGATTTATTAAAAGATTATATTGATTATAAAATTATTTAAATTATGATGGGGTCGTAAAATGATTATAAATGATGCTATTAATGAAATAATGGAAAATGTGCAGGAAGTCTCGGGGGAACTGGATAAAGAAACCATAAATGAAATGATGGAAATCATAATTGCCTCTAAAAATATATTCGTGCTGGGATTGGGCCGTTCCGGGTTAGTGGCCAAGGCTTTTGCCATGAGATTGATGCACTTAGGTTTTAGTGTTTACGTGGTGGGAGAGACCATAACTCCTGCTATTCACGATGATGATTGTTTAGTGGCCATATCTGGATCTGGTGAGACCAGCTATATTATCAGCACGGCCAATATCACTGACAAAAGAGGGGCTAAAATCATTGCTGTTACTTCTTATGAGGAATCTACTCTGGCCAGCCTATCTGACTTGGTGGTACCTGTCAAGGGCCGAACCAAAATAGATATGGAAAAAGATTATATCACTCGGCAGATGGGTGGAAAACATCAGTCTTTAGCTCCACTGGGAACTTTATTTGAGATTTCAACGCTCATAGTTCTGGATGGTTTCATTGCTGAGCTTATGAATAAAATGGAAAAAACAGAAGAGGATATGAAACTTAAGCATAATGTGTTGGAGTGAAATATTTTCCTTTTATTTGTTAAAAAAATTTTTCTGATTTATTTAATTATTTATTATCTATTTATTATCTTAATTTAAAAATAGAAGACGAGGA
>DAWK01000044.1:5729-7329 GCA_002509745.1 Methanobacteriaceae archaeon UBA349
CCTGATGTGGTGGGGGCCGCATTAGATGTAAGTACTGGTATTCCCACCCGGGCAATTTTTATCAGCATGTCGGCGGGCATACGGCCACTGTATACGATGTAACTATTTTTAAAATCCACTTTTTCTATTAAACCAGCTCCTATAACCTTATCCACGGCCACGTGCCGGCTAACATCTTCCCTAGATAAGAATTTATCTTTATAAACCAGGGCTGCCACATGGGTTCCACCTGTTTCCTGCCAGGTATGGGCACTATCTTTTAATTTCTGGGCGGAGTCAAGGATGGTTTGCTTATCTACTGTAAAATCAGATTCTACCTTATTAACAAATTCTATTTTTTGTCTCCACCCACCAAAACAGTCAGAACCAACTACTAGTTCCTGGATTATATCAAAATCTTCCATGTCCACCTGAGCATAAATGGTCTTTTCTTCTATTCTAATGTCCTTAACATTATCCATAGAACGGATGAGACCTTCTCCCAGGAGGTATCCTAGAGCAAATTCCTTTAGAGAATCTGGACTAATGGAAAATTTCCTTTTTAAAGTTTCATTGGCAATTAATTCTATTTCTTCGTCTTTTACCACTTTTTCCATTACAGATTCAGAATTTGCACGGACTTTGATAGCGGGAACTGTTTCATACATGTTCATGGGAGCACCTGAATAAATATTTACAATATGCGGGTATTTTAGTTTAGGGAACGAATCCCCCGGTTATAAAATCTAATCTTTAAAAAAATAAGGGAAATTTATTCATTTATTATGTCGTCGGCCCAGGAAATAGCTGCTGCAACACTTGGAAACCCAATAATGCTAGTGGCCAGCATTATGGCATGATAAATCTCATCTGGGGTAGCTCCGGCATCAAGTGCCCTTTTAACGTGACTGTGAACAGCTCCTTCAGACCTTATGGAAGCGGATGCAGCTAACTGAATCAGATGGGAGTTTTTGTGGTCAATAGGCCCACTTTCTCTCACTACTTTTCCTAAATCTGATAAAACATTACTATAATCTTGGTACCGGGCTCTTATACTTACGTGGTGTTTTGGATATTCTTCAGCCATTTTTTAAACCTCAATTTTTTAAATAAAATCTGGATGTAATTTCTATAGTTTATTATTTAAAGATCAATTTTCACCGAATTTCTTCACCTAATTTCAGGTAATTAATATATGATTTCTCATGCATTAATTTATATATGCGAAGGCTATAATAAATTTTATTAAAAATCAATTCTAATGGTCTAAATAGGTTTTCAATACTATTTTTCATGATTATAAGGCGAAATACAATTTTATTTACTTAATTACAGGATAAATAATTCACAATTATTAATTAGCCATTTATTTGGCAGCGAAATTATTGGGAGGATAACATGCAAGATTTAGATAAAATTTTATCCAACTACAAAAGAGAAAAATCAGATTTAATCCCCTTACTTCAGGACATTCAATCGGAATACGGGTACCTGAGTGAGGAACTCATGAGGGAAGTTTCAAAATTCACGGGGGTACCGGAAAGTGAAATATATGGTGTGGCTACTTTCTACACCCAATTCAGGTTCAACCCTAAAGGAAAAAAACACATAGCTGTCTGCA
>DAWK01000156.1 GCA_002509745.1 Methanobacteriaceae archaeon UBA349
CTTCTATTGGACAGTTTAAGAGAGCTATTTTGGCGTCTTCCACTTTTTTAGGCATTCCAGGGTGTACTCGTTCTTTGTCTATGATTACACCTTGTACTAGCTTGGATTCTTCTACGATAGCACCGTCTTTCTTCTCGATTTTGATGTGGTCTATTTCCACTTCGCCGTCTTCTTCTACTTGTTTGACTGCGTCAACCACTAGTCTTGCTAATGGTTCACGAGCTTTTTCAGTTCCTTTTCCAGTCATAGCAGTCATGGCCACTTGAATTAAAGTTTCCTTGTCATCAGCATCTATAGAAATATCATTTAATATTTCTTGAGCTTTTTCAGCTGCTTGTCTGTATCCCATAGCCACTATGGTTGGGTGGATGTCCATGTCCAGTAGGTTTTCAGCTTTTTTGAGTAATTCACCAGCAATAATAACTGCTGTAGTGGTTCCATCTCCTACTTCGTCTTCTTGGGTTTTAGCTACTTCTACTAACATTTTAGCAGCAGGGTGCTCGATATCCATCTCTTTAAGGATAGTTACACCGTCGTTGGTTACAACGATATCTCCTAAAGAGTCGACTAACATTTTGTCCATTCCCTTAGGACCCAGGGTTGTTCTTACAGTCTCTGCTAAGACTTTTCCAGCTAATATATTCATTCTTTGAGCATCTCTTCCGATAAACCTGTTAGTACCTTCAGGTAGTACTAAAATAGGTTGTCCTGCTCCACTGTATTGTGCCACGATAATCACCTCTAAAATTATAATTGTTTTATTTTTCAATTTATTTTATGTTTTATGTTATTATCACTGGGTTAGAGGTTCTATAAATAGTTTTCTAAAGGAAATTTAATGAATTAATTAAAAATTTGTATTTAGTAAAAAATTTGCAAAAATATAATAAATATATAGTAAGAATCATCACTAGCACTATTATAATGAGTTAAATAATATAATAATAATACTTTAAATAATATTTATATTAACATATTTTCCTTCCAAAAATACTTATCTATCGATTTATAGAAAATATAAAATAGCATTGCTAGTGGTAAAATGACAACTAAAAGTAGAGGAAAAATAAAAAAAGAATATTCAAAGGATTATTCTTTATTTATAAAACAAAAAAATTCTTGTAATAGTTACAAATCTATCACTTTAATTCTATTAGTAGCAATATTTATTTTAAGTATCTCTTCAGCAGATACAGTCCAGGCCGATGAAGTTATTGGAAATATTAGTTACAATTCCAGTGATGATTCTGATGGACTAAATGATACTAATTCCAGTGAGAACACAACAACAAATTTAAATAAGTCTGAAATTGTTCATTCCGGTACAACAGTTGCATATTATATTGAAAAAAACAAAAAACTTCCAGATACTATTAGTATTGGTAAAAAAGTAATCACCATTAACCAGTATCTGTATGCAATAACCTCTTTTATTTCAGGATCTAACAATGTAACTCTTTTTAATGTATCTGGACAGATATACAGCGTCTCACGCTTTTCAACAAGTTATACTCTGAGTCAGTATACTGATCTAGCCAAAAGAACAAAAAATTATGTGTATAATTATCATAAGATTCTCCCTTATATTAGTTCAACACATGGAAATCTTGATTATTATAACATGATTTATATGTTTTCTAAAATAGCCCGGTATTATGAAATAAATGGAAAAATGCCGGCTTCAATATCATTAGTAAGTCAGATACCCTCAACGGCCCGTATAATGAGTTCCAGTTATGTTGATAGTCGAATTAAAAGTCTCACGGCGCAATTAAAATCTACCAAAAAAAGTGTGAGTAAATTAGCAGCAATCATTAAAATAACTAAGAATACCACTACTCTTAAAAAACTTCAAATCCAGTTCAAAAGTCTTCAATCGAAATATGATAGTATAAATTCTTTATTAAGTAGTTATAAAAGTTTAAAAAAATCAGCATGGTATGTTCCCTCCAGCAGTTTAAGAAATTTTCTTAAAACAACAAAATATTGTCCGGTAACTAATGCCAATATCGTTTATTTAGCCACGAATCTAAGAGGAATCACAACTTATGAGACCGGAAACAATATATTCAAATGGGTAAGAGATAATTTGGATTATTCGTTTTATTACAGAACTAAATATGGTGCAGCAAATGCCCTAAAATATCGGCTGGGTAACTGTGTGGATCAGGCTCATTTAATAGTGGCTCTGGCACGAACATCCGGCCTTCCAGCAAGGTATGTGCGTGGTACCTGTAAATTTATAGTGAGTGGACATACTTACAGTCATGTATGGGCCCAAATATGGATCAGAGGGAAAGGTTGGGTAACTGCAGATTCTACAAACTATAGAAACTCTTTTGGTGTAATTAGAAGTTGGGATCCCAAAAAATCAAAAATATCTGGTACGCTGTTACAGTACTCTCTTTAAAATGCCAATTTAAGAGCATTGCAATTTTTAGCACACTTTCCCAGTGTTTGGATTGTTTTTTTGATTATCATTTTTTTATTTTATTATTTTTCAAAATAAATGGAAACAAAAAACTAATAAATAAATTACTAAGATTCACTCAAAGACCATAAGAGGCGTAAATTTGAAAATTGTAGATTTAACCCAACCACTAACTAATAATATGCCTGTTTTTCCTCAAGATCCTAATTTCTTAATTAAAGAGTTATTAAACAGTACAAAAGATGAGTTTACACTTTCTATCTTAAAAACAGGATTACATGCAGGAACACACATTGATGCACCTTATCATTTCAATTCATCTGGAAAAAAAGTTAGTGAAATTAAACTGGATGAATTAGTGGAATCTTCTAAAGAGGGATCTGTAAAAATTATAGATTTTAAAACTCTTCCAAAAAACCCAAATCAATTTTCAAGTCCATTATCCAATTCCTCATTATCCACTGATTCCAGGAATGATTTAAAATTAAAAGAAGACCTTGATAAAGAAATAGAAGTAAATTCATTTTATAGTGTGGAAAAAAGAGACCTGGTTATTATAAAAACAAAATGGAGTAAAAATTGGGGCTTAGATAATTATTTTACCAAAAATCCATATTTATCTAATGAATCAGTTGAATTTTTGATTGAAAAAGAGATTAGAGGACTGGCCATAGACGGACCTAGTGTAGATAAATTTGGAGAAACCAATATCCACAAAAAAATGCTTTTTAATGATATATGGATTATAGAAAACCTGAAAAATCTGGAAATGATACCAGAGACAGACTATACAAGTTCATTAGAATTTTTCTTTATACCATTACCCCTACCTACTGAAGCATCACCCATACGAGCTTTTGTGCGAATTGAAGATTAATAATTGAATAAAAAAATTATTATTATTATTATTATTATTATTATACATTAAGAATAGATTTAAAATAGTTTATTTCTGAATTTTTTCCCATGTAATTTCTTCATCAATCTGATAGGACTTGAAATATCCCTTCCTTTCCAAATTACGTAATATATGGAACATATTATCATAAGAAAGTTCTGTAAATCCTACTTTTTTAATAAAAGCGTGCATTTTACGAGTATTTGATTTTTCTGGAGGCAATAATAAATAAACTTGAGATTGGAAAGAAGTGAGGTCTCTTTTTGGTTTTGCGGTTAAAGCCTCGAAATACGTTTTTATTTCCTCTAAATCATTAATATAATCATTTTTATCGCCTAAATCATTTTTAAGGTCAGCAATAGTTTTATCCTTTTCTTTGAGAAAATTTTCCAGCTCTTTAATACGCTCTTCCTTTTTTTCGATTTTATGTTGTAATTGCGTGGCTTTTTTACATTCTTGGTTGGTCTCGCTGCATTTTTTGAGATCCATCTTAAGTTTGCTTATCTCTAACATGCATGCCTTTACTAGACGTTTTAGTTGGTCCTTTTCCGGGTCTTTCATGAATCGCATGCTATCACTTGAATCGTTAATAAATATATAATAATAAATCTAAGTTTTATTATAACAATTATCTTAAGTTTGTTTAAGCTTTACTGACTATTTCTATTTAATATCTTGTTTTTAGTTCTTATAAGTTTTCCTTCATACTTTAAAACTATTACTGAACAAAATATTCCTAAAAGAGCACCGGCCAATACATCAGAAGGATAATGAAGGCCCATATAAATTCTGGAAATTGCAACCATAATAGGCAAACCTAAAAAAATATATAAATATCCATATTTAACTCCTATAACGGTGAAAGCAGCAAATGCTGCAGTAGAATGACCAGAAGGTAATGAATAGCCCATAACATCCATTAAATGTCTGGCGCCGCTTAGAACTTCATAGGGTCTAGGGCGGGCCAAAATAAATTTCAATATTTCGCTGGCAAAAAAAGCAATGAATAATGCAATTATACAAAGAAAAGCTGTTTGTTTCCCCTTAGGGCCTCCAAAAATATATAACCCTATACAAATTATAATCCAGAATATTTGTGTTCCGGCCATGGTGATTAGAGGCATTAATATATCTAAAATTGGATTATGAATGTATAAATTAAAAAAATAGAATAAATTAAGATCCATGTGGTATAAATTAGCCCAAAACGCCTCAAACATGGAATTCTCCTAGTAAATACTCTTATAAATGATTTATAATCCTTATAAAATAATTAATTATAAAAAATAAATTATGAAATCATGATTAAATGTCTAATTACATGATTTCATTAATTAATTCTGCATTGAGTATAGATGCTCCAGCAGCTCCACGAATAGTATTATGGCCCACTAAAACATATCTGAAGCTATTTTCAAATGCAGCATCTTCTCTTAATCTTCCTACAGTTACTGCCATCCCATCACCTTGATTACGATCCATACGTGGTTGAGGTCGGTTATCTTCAGAACGAACCACAATAGGTTTTTCAGGGGCAGAGTAAAGATCCAATTTCTGAGGCATACCTCTAAACTGATCCATAGCAGCGTGAATTTCATCCAGGTCACATTTATCTTCTGTTTCAATAAAAACAGCCTCTGTATGTCCATCCACCACAGATACTCTGTGACAGGAAGCACTTACTCCAAATGATGCTGGAGTAACCACACCATCTTCCAAACTTCCCAGAAGGTGCTGTGTTTCAGTTTCCATTTTTTCTTCTTCCCCACCAATGAATGGTACTAAATTATCTACAATAGCCATAGAAGGCACACCATTATATCCAGCACCTGAAACAGCCTGCATAGTAGACACATACACTCTTTTAATATTAAACTGGTCATAAATTGGTTTTAGAGTGATAGTAAGGGCGATGGTAGAACAGTTTGGGTTGGTAACTATGAATCCATCCCATCCCCTATTTTTCTGCTGAAGTTCTATTAAATCTAGATATTCTGGATTTACTTCAGGAATAACCAGAGGAACATCATCCTCCATCCTCATGGCACTGGCATTAGATGCCACAATATATTTCTCAGCAAATTTTGGTTCAACAATAGCTGCATTTTCAGTGGGAAGTGCTGAAAAGACTATATCTACATCATCAACTTGAGATGGATCTGTATCAACTACCGTGATATCTTTTACAGATTCCGGCATATTACTGTCCAGATACCATGTCGTGGCATCTTCATATTTTTTTCCTGCTGATCTTTGAGATGCTGTCAACGCTGTAATTTCAAATTTTGGATGTTGAGCCAGTAATTCAATGAATCTTTGGCCTACCATTCCTGTTGCACCAAGAATACCTACATTTACCATTTTTATCACCAAAATAATGCTATATATAATTATTTTCTATTTATGTATTTTTTATCTCTATTATATAATCTTTGAATGTTAAATTAAATATTAATTCATTTAATATTCATTTAATACCCAATACATCAGCCATATCATTAATTTTTCCTTCTTCTGCATTAGGAATAAATTTAAGAGCTTTTATAACTCCGCTGACGAATGACTGCCTACTATGGGCCCTATGAGTAATTTCCAGTCTTTCACCATCACCAGCAAATAGGACAGTATGATCGCCGACAATGTCTCCCCCTCTAACAGCGTGAACTCCTATTTCATCTTTTGTACGTTCACCTACCAGGCCATGTCTTCCATAAACTCCTACATCAGCTGAATTTCTATTAGTTTCTTCAGAAATAATTTCAAAAGCCCGAACTGCAGTTCCTGAAGGTGAATCTTTTTTATGCTTGTGATGGGCCTCGATTATCTCCACATCATAATCCGCTAGAATCGGAGCTAAATCCTTGAGAATTTTAAAGAATACATTAACCCCAATAGCCATATTAGGAGAAATAACAGCTTTTACATTGTTTTTAGAAACTGAATCTTTAATTTCAGCCAGTTGTTCTTCTGAAAAACCAGTGGTACCTACTATCAGACCTACGCCACAACTAGCCGTGGTTTTTATGGTTTTTATGGCTGCAGTGGCTATGGTAAAGTCCACCAGGACTTGGGCCCTACTTTCTTTTAGTGCTTTAGCTAAATTTTCTGCTGCGGTAATTTTTACACCGAGCGGACCTACCCCTATTGCTTCACCCACATCTTTACCTTCCAAAGGACTATGGGGAGCTTCTATAGCTGCTACTACTTCCATATCATCTTGTTGTAGAATGGTTTTTATTATTTTAGAACCCATTCTTCCACATGCACCGGTTACTGCCACTTTTATCATTTTATCACTCCAATGAAGATAATAGTTAATTATTTTGAAATATTTATTGGATATTAAAATATTCTATATGTATTAAATCTATAATGAATTGTCAAATGATTTAATTGAAAATTTTTTATATTAGATTTTTATATTTAAATTTGGTAAATAATTTGTTCAATAGTTTGTAAATACTTTTTATTTATTAGAATATAACTTCTCTTCTCAAGATATGCTAATTTTTATTTTCAACTTATATAATTAATATATTAAATTTAAATTGATAGAATCTGTCTTGATTCATTAAATTATCTTTATAATCTACTTAAAAAGTTTTATTATAATCAAATTAATCTAATTTTGATTAATAGTATAAAATAAATTAATTCAAATTTAATTACAAAAAAGATGAACGGAAAATTAAAAATAATCTAAAAATAAATTAAAAAAAGAAATCTAATTTAAATTAAGGAAAAGTCTTAAAAAAATCTTTTAAAAAATCAAATGGAAAGATTTTAAATTAAGGAAAGATCTTTTAAAACTGCAGCGAGTTTTTGTTTGCTTTCCTCTTTTAAAGGAGCAAGAGGCATTCTAACATGGCCGGCTGGCCTTCCCATTAAATTCAAGCACTCTTTTGAAGGTACTGGATTGCTTTCTACAAATAAAGCTTTCATGAGTTCGTATAACTCATAGTGGGTCTGGGCAGCCGCATTGAAATCTCCTTCCAGTGCATGATTAACCATCTGACTCATTCTTGCCGGATCAACATTGGCCACGACGGAAATAACACCTTTGGCCCCCATGGAAATCATAGGAAGTGTAAGATCATCATTCCCAGATAAAATATTGAACTCATCTTCCAATCCCAAATCCAGGAGTTTCCTGTAAATCATAGAAACTTTGTCCATATCTGGATTGGCTTCTTTTATGGCCACAATATTATCAATACCTGCAATTTGTCCGATAGATTCCACGTCAATATCGGTTCCAGTTCGAGATGGAACATTATAAACAATTATGGGAACTTCTGTAGATTCTGCTAAGATTTTATAATGTTCTACCAGACCATGAGGCTGTGGTTTATTATAATAAGGCGTAATAACCAGAGCAGCATCTGCTCCAGAATTTTCAGCGTATTTAACTAGGCTTAAGGCTTCTTTGGTCGAGTTGCTACCTGCACCAGCAATAGTTTTAACTCTTCCATTTACCTCGTCAATTAAAACATCAATCATGTTCCTTTGTTCTTCGTGGGTAATGGTTGCTGATTCACCAGTGGTTCCTGCAACCAGAATACCATCCACACCGTTTTCTATTAGATAATTTATGTTTTCGCGCATGCCTTCTTCATCTACCTCATCTTCTGAGGTAAATGGAGTCACCATGGCCACAATAGTACCTTCAAAACTCATTCCAAGACACTCCTTACAAGTTCATAAGCTTTTTCGCCATCCTTCCATTCTACAAAAATAACAACTGATGTCTGTGAAGATGATATTTCAACAATATTGAGATCATTTGCTCTGAGAGGCTCTGTAATATCAGATATAATTCCTGGTGTATCAATGAAATCCGGACTGGCAATACTAATCATTGCAATTTCTCTTCCCAATGAAAGAGAACTAAGGTTTTCATTTTTAACCACTACCTCATGTAATATTCTATGGGCATCATCAGCGTGTTTTTTGTTAACAAATAAAGTTATTGAATTCTGGCCAGTAGAAATACCAAATATATTGATTTCATTCTCAGACAGTATATCAGTTAGCTCTGCTAGAACTCCGGGTTTATTGAGTATTTCTTCCCCAACCACCGCAATGACAGAAATAGGTTCTGAATTTAAAGTGGTTGTTTTAAGCATTTCATTTTTTGAGGGACCTAAAATCTCAGTCCCATGAGCAGAAAGATCTCCATGATCAAATCCAATAATTTTTGCATTAATTTTAGGATCCTTGTATTTCAAGGCGTGAGGATGCAGTACTTGGGCACCGTGCGTGGCCAGGTCTCGCATTTCTTCCACAGAAATTTTATCGAGTTTCTGAGCACTTTGTAGCTTGTTAGGGTCCGTGGACATTACTCCACCCACATCCGTGACAATGACAACATCATCAGCATTAAGGCAGTGCCCTAAAAGGAAAGCCGTGATATCACTTCCTCCCCTTCCTAAAGTAGTTATGTAGCCTTGAGGATCTTTTCCTAAAAATCCACAGACCACCGGAATGATTCCCTGATCCATCATTTTCATGAGCTCCATGGATTTATCTTCTGTGGCCTTAAAATCTACTTTAGCACTTAAAAGACTATTATCTGTTATGATAGGCCATTGGTCCATGAAAGGATCTATATATTCAGATTTCACACCCAATGATTCAATTGCAGATGCGAATATGCGAACACTGGTCATTTCACCCATAGACACAATTTCTGCCAGTTGTTTTTCGGTAACGGCATCTTCCATAGCTTCATCAACTATGTGTAACAGTTCATCAGTAGTCTTGTTAATAGCGGAAACAACCACTACTATCTTTTTTCCCTTCATGTACTCATTGACCACTGCTTGAGCTGCTTTTTTTATCCGTTTACCGTTTCCTATGGATGTTCCTCCGAATTTGGCCACTATTAATTCCATTAACCTTCACAACCTTGGTGACTAATAATAATAATATATTGTAAAATCGTAATTGTAAAATTTGTAAATATTATAAAAATTATAAAATCTAAATTAGATATGTTAAATGTATATTTCGAATTTTTATTAGTTGAATGTTAAATAAATTTAATTATCAAGACTATTAAAAAGCTTAAAAATATTGTTAAACCATTAAAAAAATGATAATGATTAAGTTATTGATGTTTTAAATCATATTTGCCTGAATTGATAAAATCAAATACTAGGCAAATAAATTATAAAACTACCTTAAGATAATTAAGCTTGTCTTGCTTCGTTTCTAACTAATCGAGTAACATATCCTGCGATTTTGTTCCGTAAGTGCTTAGTACTTACAGTTGAAAACTGTTCTACCAGTTTTTTGTTTTCATCAAAATCAGTGGTAAATTTACCTTGGTGAGTTTCGATTAGTTCTTTAGACAATCTTTTTACATGTGAAGTTCTTATATTTCCCATTTTATTTCCTCCTTAACAATTGTTCTTGTTCTTTTTTATTTATGTCAGTCAATATTTTCATTATTTGACTGAGCATATCTTCATCAAT
>DAWK01000061.1 GCA_002509745.1 Methanobacteriaceae archaeon UBA349
CCTTCAGAGCAATTAATTACAATATACTCTCACAATATCTCCTCAGGAGCACCGGCCATGGCCACCAGATATTCGGCTTCCATAAAATGCATTTTAGAAGGAATTATCAAACAATGCAATGGGCCTCCAAAGTCTTCCTTAATTAAATTTTTTATTTTATCTGCCCTCACCAGAGGCTGTAGAGAACCCGCGCGGACAATAGCTACGGCCAAAGTATCCTCCGACAATACACCTTCTTGCCTATCATTTTCCACTTTCATAAGGTATTCTAGACCTTGATTAACAGTCATGTATCTGTTTTCATGGGCCCTGATGTCCAATAATACCAAAGTATGAGCATCTTGCTCCAGGTTGTTTTTAATGGCCAGGTAAGGAGAATGAGGGAAGAAATTTTCTTCTGTAAAAGGCACCGTAGTTACTTTACCAAATTTATAGGCCTGCAGGCCAGATATTCCTGGTGCGGCAGATAGTATAGATGATGAGTGTATGACTTGAGTTTCTATTCCTCTTTTTTTGGCTTCCATCATCATATCAGTATGTGTAGTGGCGATTAATGGATCCCCAGCAATTAAAAAAGCAACATTTTTGCTTTCTGCCTCTTTTATAGGAATTATATCTTCTTCCACATCTTCTCTAGTCAAAATTTTAACTTCACGGCCTAATAATTTCTCAAAAGCAGAGATGGATGTTCCAAAAAGTCCTGCCGTGTAAAACTCAGCATAAACCTCATCTGCAGACTTTAAAGCTTCTAATCCTTTAACAGAAATATCTTTTTCATCATAAAGTCCTAAACCAATAAAATAAAGCATTGAATCACCTTTTAATGGCATAATCTATAATTTCATCAATATGTTAATTTTAAATCATTTGAATAATTACTAAACTTTGATATTCTAATATACAGTTTCTAATATAAGTTTCAAATTGAGATATATATTACATAAATAAATGACAATCATTATCTTAAAGCAAATTCATCGTATAATGATTATTTACTAAATTATACCATGAAGATTATAAATATATTTAGGATAGGATTTTTGATATAATATTCTGATAAATTAAACATTCTTATATTATAATTACCTTAGAAGAGGAATCATATGAAATGCATTAAAGTTCCCAAAAATGAGGCCAACCATGTCCGTAAAATTCTAATGGAAAAATCAATTATAGATCTTGGCCTTAAAATAAAAAGGGACTCTGAATACGTTTATTTACCATTAATGGGTGAAATAGAGATAATTTCTGAAAAGTTAGCTGAATCTGGAATCAGTCATTTAGATATTTTAGAAATAGAATTTGAAATACAAAAAAGAGGCCCTAAAAGCTTCATGGACTTTTTAAATGGTAAAATTGATGAAGCTGAAATTCAGGAGATAAAGAAGTCCTTTGACATTATTGGAGATGTGGTGATCCTGGAGATTCCAGAAAAGTTGGAAGAACATAAACATACCATTGGACAGGCTGCCCTTGATTTCACTAAACGAAAAGCAGTTTTCATGAAAAAAAGCGGGATAAAAGGCGTTATCCGTATCCGGGAACTGGAGCATCTGGCAGGGGAGGACATTTCAGAGACCATGTATGTAGAATACGGCTCTCGAATAATGCTGGATGTTAAAAAAGTTTATTTCAGTCCCAGACTGGCCACGGAGCGAGAAAGAGTGGCTCAGCAGGTCAAAGACGGTGAAATAATTGTGGACATGTTTGCTGGAGTAGGGCCTTTTGTTATGGACATTGCACGGCGCCGAGAAGTTCTAATTTATGCCATTGATATTAATCCAGATGCGATTTATTATTTAAAAAAGAATATGGAACTTAATCACGTAGAAGAAAAGGTAGTTCCAATTTTAGGTGATGTATGGCAAGTCTTATCAGAGCATGATATTTCTGCAGATAGAGTGATAATGAATCTTCCGGGTACAGCTTATGAGTTTTTAGATAAGGCCGTGGAGTTAATTAAACCTGGAGGGATTATTAATTACTATGAATTCTCTTCTGATTTTGATACACCTATTAAAAGGATAATTGATGCTGCTGGGCCTCGAGAAGTTGAAATTTTGAATAAGAGGCATGTTAAGTCCAGAAGTCCTGGTATTTGGCATATGGGAATTGATGCTCGGATAAATTAATTAATTCTAAATCACAAAAGATTATTTTTAAATATTTTTTTATTTTTTATTTTAAAATGTAATTAAGGAATATATTAAAGTTAAAAACTAAATAAGAATTAAAAAATTGAAATTAAATAAATTATATGATTATTTTTTTATAATATATCTATAATGGATCTAAAATTCCATTTTCAGTGATTATTCCTGCAATAAGGTCACTGGGAACAATATCGAATGCTGGATTTCTTACCTCTGTTCCTTTAGGAGTAATTCTACAATTTCCATAATGAATTACCTCTTCAGGCCCTCGCTCTTCAATTTCCACATCATAAATTGAATTTTCACTATCAAAGGTACTCATGGGAGCAGCCACATAAAATGGAACATTGAATCGCTTGGCGGCCAGGGCCACCATTAAAGAACCGATTTTATTAGCTACACCACCTTTAGCTACTCTATCGGCACCAATGACTATTTTATCAACTTCTCCCTGTTGCATTAAGTAACCCGCGGCACTATCTACAATTAACTTAACTGGAATATTCTCCTGTTGCATTTCCCAGACACTTAAGCGGGCTCCTTGGCCTAAGGGACGGGTTTCATCACATAAAACATTTATTTTTTTACCCTCTTCGTGGGCAGCCCTTATAACACCCAGTGCAGTTCCATAATCAACACAGGCCAGGGCACCAGCATTACAATGGGTTAAAATAGTGTCTCCATCTTCAATTACTGTAGCACCGTGTTTTCCCATGGCCCGGTTGGTATCAATGTCTTCTTGATACATTTTTACTGCTTCTTCTAAGGGGAAATCTGAGGCCATGACCCTATCCACTGCCCAGAATAAGTTTACTGCTGTTGGCCTAGAGCTTTTTATTTCTTTTGCGGCTTTTTCCAAATCTTCACCCGCCAGATCTGCCAATGCCACTCCAAAAGCAGCAGCCACACCAATGGCCGGTGCACCCCTTACCACCATGGTTTTAATGGCTTGGATAACATCTTGATAGTTTTTACAGGTGAAATAAGTTAGTTCATCAGGTAATTTTGTTTGATCAATAAGTAAAAGTTGATTATCTTCCCAGAGCATGGTTTTCATAATGGATTAACCCCTTAAATCTTTTAAATGATATTTCTGCTTGATTATATCGGATATATTTTAATATAAATATTTTAATATAATATTTATTTAAATTTCTATAAATTATATTTTTATATCTTAAGACTTTATGCTGAATGAAATTGATGGATAAGATTAATAATAGTTTAAATCTAAATAATCCAATATAAACCAGTACATTGACTTAAATTAAATTTATCAAGATATTTTATGAAGCACTATAAACTGATAATTCTGTTCATTTTTATTTTGTTACTAATAGCGAGTAGCCTTTGGACTTTTTTTGCTCAAGATAATCAGAATGTGATTGAAGTAGGATATCTACCCACAGATCACAGCGCTGCTCTTTTGGTGGCTAAACATAATAAAACCTATGAAAATAATGGTTTAAATGTTAAAACTGTACAAATAAATTCTGGTTCTAATATTGTAGATGCCGTGGCCAGTGGTGATGTGGATATTGGTTACGTTGGAATAACACCTGCCATGCAGGGAATAAGTAAAGGAGTTCCCATAAAGGTTGTGGGATCAGTTAATATGGNNACTAGTCCTGCGGATTTAAAGGGTAAATCAATAGCTACACCCGGTGTAAGCTCCATTCAACAAGTTCTATTACTTTATGAGCTGCAAAAATACAATATATCTCCGGAAGATGTAGATTTAATATCAATAAATGTTTATAACATTCCTTCATCCCTGGCAGCCCATAAAGTTGATGCATATATATCCTATGAACCTTTTGTCTCATTAGCACCTTACGAAGGTATTGGAAATGTGTTAATCTACTCAAACGATATTATAAAAGACCATCCCTGTTGTGTTATAATTGCCAGCGAGAGTTTCATTAAAGAACACCCCCAAGAACTAGATAAATTCCTTAAAATTCATCAACAAACAACTGAGTATGTTAATACACACCCTAATGAGACTGCAAATATTATTGATCAGGAATTAACAACCAATATTGAAATTGAGGCTTTATCATTACAACACATCACATTTGTCTCATCAGTTAATAAGTCATTTCAAAATAATGTTTTAAAATTTGCTAAAATAGAAAACAATTTAGGATATTTGAATACAACCCTTACAGCAAATGATATATTTGATACACAATTTTTAGGTAATTAAACTTATTTAAATCTTATTTAAGTGATTAATTTAATTAAATGATTAATTAATTAAGTGATAATCTTGTTAGGCGGTAAAAAATGAGAAAAATATTTATTTCACTAATATTACCTGTATCAGTTATTATAATTTGGGCCATTCTAACAACTTTCACCGGATTGATACCATCATATTTTCTTCCCAGTCCATCTGAAGTTCTACAATCCTTTGAAACCCTTTTAATGAATGGGCAATTAGTTCAAGATACTTCATTAACCTTAATGAGAGTGGTGCTGGGTTTAACAGTTTCAGCACTGGTAGGCATCCCCTTAGGAATTCTGATGGGATGGTCCAATACAGTGAAGGACTTTTCCAGTCTGATGGTAGGTATTCTTCGCCCTATTCCCCCCATAGCCTGGATACCCTTTGCCATTTTATGGTTTGGTGTGGGCCTGGAATCAGCAATTTTTATTATATTCGTAGGTAGCGTTTTCCCCATACTCATAAACACCATGGATGGGGTTAAAAGAGTAGATAAAGTGTTATTAGAGTCAGCCTACACATTAGGTGCCAGCAATAGTCAAGTACTACGAAAAGTGGCCGTTCCGGCTTCTCTGCCCAGCATTGTGACTGGATTAAAAGTGGGTGTGGGTGTGGGATTAATGTGTACCGTGGCTGCAGAGATGATAGGATCCAATAGCGGTTTGGGATACCTTATATTCACCTCCACCAGCATGTTAGATACTGGAAGTGCCATAGTGGGAATGCTAACCATTGGAGTTATTGGATTAGGTGCCGATTATCTTTTCAGCAGAATAGAGAAGGAGGTGAGCTGGTGATAACCCTGGAAAATATTACTAAAAGTTTCATTCAAGATAAAAAAGAACATAAAAGCCTCCAAAATATCAATTTAAATGTGAATAAAGGAGAGTTCCTATGTATCGTGGGCCCCTCAGGTTGTGGAAAAACCACTCTGCTTCGTATGATTGCTGGGTTGGACTTCCCCACCAGCGGCCATATACTTGAGGGTGAAACTGAAATAACTGGTCCCAGTCGGGAAAGAGGCTATGTATTCCAACAGTACTCCTTATTTCCATGGCGTAATGTATTGGACAATGTAGCCTTTGGATTAGAAGTAAAAGGGCTGGAAGAAGAAGAAAGATACCAGAAAGCCAGAAAATACTTGAAAATGGTTGGTTTATCTCAGTATGAGCTCAGTTTCCCCAAAGAATTATCCGGAGGTATGAAACAAAGGGTTGCTATTGCCCGTTCTCTGGTTAATGACCCCCAAGTTCTTTTAATGGATGAACCATTTTCCGCCCTGGATGTTCAGACCAGACACAAACTCCAGGAAGAGTTGGTACGCATATGGAGGGAAGAACAGAAAACAGTTATATTTGTAACTCATAATGTGGATGAAGCTGTTTTCCTGGCCGATAGAGTGGTTGTTTTAAGTCATGGCCCTGGAAAAATAATCAAAACTTTTAATATTAACCTGGAGAGGATTCGCGATCGTTCCACACCTGAGTTTTTAAATCTGAAAAAAGAAATTACGATTTTATTAGAAGTTGAGTTATAAAACGCCATTATTAAAATAAACTTGATAATTACCTATAAAAAAATTAACTAAAATAAAAAAAATAGAAAATAAGTAGAAAATAAAAAAAGTAAAATTTAGTAGTGACTAGCTGGAGTCATGTCTAAATGTTTATCTTCACTCTTTTTACCAGGAATTCCATAGGCATCGGCCCGGCATTGAGTACAGGCCCTGAATATAGGAATTATCTCTTCCACTTCGTCCCTGACTTTTTCAATCTGGGCGCAAGTTGGTCGGGAGAAATCTTTCATTTTACCAAGCGGAATTAATGGAATAACATTCATTAAAGAAGCGCCTCTTTTTTTGACCTCTCGGGCAATGTCCACGATGTGTTCATCATTTAATCCCGGGATTAAGACACTGTTCACCTTAACGATGATTCCTTTCTCGGTGATCTTTTCAATACCATCCAGTTGGTTTTTAGAGAGTAATTTAAAGGCCTCTTCACCTTCATAAACCTGGCCATCATAAACTACATGGGAGTAAATCTCTTTTCCAATTTTTGGATCTACTGCATTCACAGTGACCGTGATAGTGTTAATATTTAAGTCTGCCAGTTCATCTGCTTTATCAGCTAGAAGCAAACCATTGGTACTCATGCATTTTATAAGATCTGGGAAATCAACACTAGCTTTTTTAAAGAATTTAAAAGTATCTTCGTTGGCCAGGGCATCACCTGGTCCGGCTACACCAATAACCGAAATGGGCATTTCACCCGTGACTTTTTCCACGTGTTCTACCGCATCATCTGCAGTCATTATTCTGGCAGCCACCCCCGGCCGTATTTCACATTCATTAAGTTCCCGAGTACAGAAATTGCAGCGGATATTACAACGTGGAGCGATAGGTAAATGAATCCTTCCCACTTTATCGTGCATTTTTTCATTAAAACATGGGTGAGCTTTTGTTACGTGGGCAAATCTTGCTTGTTTTTCTGTTTCATCCATTATGATGACCTCTTATTTTTATTTCAATATTTTATTTCTATTTATAAAATTTCAACTTATGATATTAATTAATTTGATTATTAAATTTGTTCGATTATGATAAAACTATTCGTATAATAACAAATAATATTTTATCATTCATAATATAAATAATTTTAATAAATCTAATGACAAAATATAACGCATATTATATTATTAAAATTCTTTGATATAAATTTTTAATATATTAATATTCAAATTAATGAATACTAATTTATAAAATTATAAAGATGAATTAGAAGTTTTTAAATCCTTAATCATCTCACGACATTTATCAATCCATTCTTCTCTTAAAAGTTCATCGGTACAAGCCATAGCAACAATATTATCTTCTGAAAGATCTTTTATAACTCTAAAACCCTCGGGAAGAATTCTAAAAATAGCATCATAGATTTTTCTTTTTAGATTTTCAACTGGATCCACCACAACCATTCCTTTAATATCTATGGATGGGCTTTCAATAATTATTTCAAACCGGCTAGGCTGTTGTATCTTTTCCCTACCTTCAATTTCCCATAATTTTTTAAGTAGATTGGGTAGATAAGTTTCATCTTTAATACGGATAGTTGTCTTATCTTCTTCTGCTTCATAAGAATATGTAGCAAGGTCTTCAATAAAAACTGGTTGAGTTGTTTTTGCTACCATGACTGCAATTATAAATACTGGTTCTCGAGGGTCAACAAAAACTCTCATGTCTTTAATTGAC
>DAWK01000141.1 GCA_002509745.1 Methanobacteriaceae archaeon UBA349
GTAGTTGATATCGAGTAGTTGATATTCTGATGAAGTTGCTTATAAAGGTTTGGTTTTATGAGAATTTAGATCTAAAAACAAAATAATTAATTTAATGAAATTTTGATATGAATAAAATATTTAGAAAACAAGATATTGAAAAATTAGGGCTCACGGCACATATATTTGCCTTCCACTAATTCAAATCCAATAGAGCATATAATTCATGTTTATCATCAGTAGCCAGTATCCACTTTAAGTCTATAAATTCTTCTGATTCTAAAATTGTTTGGATGAGTTTTCTGCCTAATCCATAACCCCGATGATTTTCATGGACGAAAACATCCCCCATCCAGCAGAAAGTAGCGTAATCAGATACTACACGTGCAAAGCCTATCTGTTCAACCCCAAAATAAACCCCGAAACAAATTGAGTTTTCAATAGATTTCTTAATAACCTCTTTTGACCTTTCACCCGCCCAATAAGTGCTTGATAAGAAGTTATAGATAATATCTATGGATAATAGTGATTTGTCTGTGCTTATTTTGTATTCTTTAAAATATTTATCCATGTAAATCACTCCATGAATCTGCATCCCGGATATTTTTATTGACTTCTATCTTCTACAATTAAATTTATTATCCAAGTTATGTTTTCAAATAAGTAACAAACATGGCGCTTTTATCTTCTCCCACTTCAAAACCACATTTTTTATAAAATTCAACCTCATCATCATAGGCAATAATTGCTTTTCGTGCCAGGCCCTCGTATTCTTCCAGCATTAATTCCACCAGCCTTTTCCCAATTCCCATACTCTGATATTCTGGCCTGACCAGCAAATAGTGGAAATAGACAGTCATTACTCCATCAGATAAAGAATTAATTAGACCCACTAATTTATCCCCATCATAGGCCGAGTAAACCCTGTGCGAATTATTTATGGCCCTTTTTAGTTTTTCAGGATAATTTCCCGAATCCCATTCCACGGAAAGGAACAAATCCTGTAGTTCTTTTTGCGAAAAATCCTTGATCTTTTTGTAAATAATTTCCATAATAACAAATCCTTGAACAAATAAAATATAACTGTTTAATTATTGTGTTAATATCAATTATAAGAATATGTGCCGCTATTAATCTGATGAAGATATTATGGAAATCAAAAAGCATTCAATTGAAGTAAATGGGGTTAATATTGTGATTCATGAGTCTGGGCCAGGAAAATCAAAAATCCCTCTTTTACTTCTGCATGGCGGAGGCCTTGATTCGGCCCTACTTTCCTATGGGACCATTATGAGTATTTTAGGTGAAAAATACCATGTTATTGCTCCAGACCTACCAGGATATGGTGAAAGTGAAAAACCAGAGGCCCCATATACCATCGAGTGGTATCAAGAGTTTTTGGATGATTTAATAAAAGTTTTAGGTTTTAATAAGATTAATTTAGGAGGCCTATCTCTGGGAGGAGGAATTGCATTGGGTTATTCCCTAAAATATCCTGAAAAAGTAAAAAATCTGGTTTTAATTGCCCCCTATGGTTTAACTGATAAAATCCCTTATCCTCAAATAACTACTTGGCTCATGAGACATTCTGGAACCTATGATTGGAGGAATAATTTGATTCTCTCCAGTAAACTGCTGGTAAAAATCAGCCTGAAAAGAATCCTAGTAAATCCTCAGGCCCTGAATGATGAGGTTATAGATCAACTAATAAAAATAGGAAATATACCAGATAGTGGTCGGGCCTGGAGAGCTTTTCAGCTAAGTGAAATTGAAAATAAAAATCTGAGAACATGTTATCTAAATCAAGTACATAATCTTAAAATGCCCGTGCTACTTTTAACTGGAAAAAAGGATTCTCTAGTGCCCAGTACAGATGTGGAAATGGCCAGCGAATTGATTCCTAATTCACGGCGGGTAGAGATTGAAGAGTGTGGACACTGGCTTCCTCGAGACCGGAGCCCTGAATTTATCAAAGATGTTGAGGATTTTCTTAAATCCAATATATTAAAAAAAGAATATTTATGTGTATTTTAAAATAAAACAGCAAATTTCCGAATCATCTCGTCAATTTTTTGATCCTTACTCTTATTCCAGACCACAATATCGGTTCCAACTACTTTTCCACCTTTGGACTCGCAAAGTTTCTTCATTTTCCCAATGGCCTGATTTCCACCGGTCCAATTAAATCTTAAGCCCTTAGTAACAAAACAAGCAATTTTCTTATATTGCAATGAGTCAATTTGCTCCAAATAGGATTTCATGGGTGGTGCCAGAGAAAATGCATGCACGGGGGCACCAAAAATCAGAGCATCATATGATTCAAGCTCAGGTTTGCTTTGAAACTCCACATTTTTTGCTTTCATAGGAACTTCACCTACCGGAACTACCCGTTCAATTTCTACTTCATGACCATTTTTCTGGAACTTTTCTTGAAGTTTTTCAGCTACAGAATACGTATTTTCAGTTTTAGAATACACTATAATTCCTATTTTCATCTTTTTCACCCGTCATCATTTCTATCCTTCAGTTTAGTGATTAACCAGAAATAAATATATTTATAATTTTTAAATAAAAAAATGATAAGGATTAGAATTAAAGTTGAGATAATAATAGATAAAATAATAATCTCGATTTGATATTGACTAGAAACCTTTCCGCCATATATTACATCAGTTAAAAACAATAAAATCAATGATTCCACACCCAAAATAAGAACAATCCATTCAATTCTTTCCATTAAGTTGTTTCTTTGTTCAGAATGCAATCCCTCATATATTTTTTCACATGCATTTAATTTTTCTTGAATGAATTTATACTGATTATTTAATCTAAAAACATCATTTAATAAATCGAAAAGTAGTATGAAAGATGTTGTAGCAGATATTCTTGTATTTCTATAAATTTCTAAAGCTGATTGAATTTCGATTTGTGTGTTTTCAATCTCACCAATGGCAGATTTCAAGTTAATTTTTTCTTTCTCTTTAACACGGCTGATAATAGAATCCAATTGAAAATCAATTTTTTTTAGAAGATATTTTTGTCTTTGGTGCATTTCAACGGCATTAATCCGCTCATTAACATAATTAAGATTCTTTCCCTGGAATATCATTAAAGCAGCGGGTTCAGCGATGGTAATTATATCATTCCGATATATGGGTATACTGTTTTCCATGACTTTTGATACCAAGTCATCATGAACCATTCTATAATGTTTGTTATTCCATATAATTCCAAAAATTTCTTTTTCAATAATAATTGAACTAATTTCAGTATCTGTACTAGTAACAACAGAATAAGTAGAGTGCACATTAAGTAATGGTTTTTGAGCAGGGATGATTAATAAACTTATTATTTTTGACTTTAGCAAGTGGAAAATAAATGAATCCACCCATTCTCCAGTTTCATCTGAAATTTTAATTAATTCCGGCGTCATTACAGGATAAGTTAAATTAAAATCGAATCTGGCTGAATTTATTCCATTTTGGCCAAAACAAACTGTAATATTCATTTCATTTTCTAAAGCAGGGTTAATAAAAGAAAATAAGTCAAAATCTAATCTGAAAGTTAATATTTTCGGAGTTTTTTCAAGGTATTCACGATCATATACTTCAGAATTGAGAGACTCCATGCTAATAGATGCAACATCACCAAAAAATATTGCGTTATTTATACTTCTCTCTGTCAAATCATGACTAGGTAAAGTAAGATCAAAAGTAACTATGTGTGTTATTTTTGCGTTATTAAAAGAAGTAGACATATAAAATCAGATTTCAGTCGCCTTTCTTTCTCTGTTTTATTAATTGTGGGTCCGGTTTCTTTACTGGCTTTTTACTGTTTATTAAAACCGTTTCTTTGTCTTTTACTGAATTTGATATTTTTTTAGCCATATTATAACCCACACTCATTCATCATCTAGTGCATCACCTTTAACTCTATCGCTGTCATGTCCACTATCTTGTTCAAAATCTTCTCTTCGTTTCTTGATTATTTCTTTTTGCTTCCTGTCGTCAAGCATTATATCCACCACGGAAATTGATTAAACCAACTATTTAGTTTATTGTATAAAAATTTAATTAATATTAATAACAAGCACTATCTCAGAATTGATTATGAAAAATAATTTATTATTATTTTATTTAATTAAAAACTCCATATTATACATTCCCTTCTCCCCACCAAACCATCTCATGGTTTTTTGGCCAGAGATTTTAAATCCAAATCGCTCATATAATCGCCGGGCCCCTTCATTATTAAAATCAACATCTAATACTGCCTTTTCTTTTCCTTCATCCCTTGACATTTCCACTGCACTTTCTAAAATAAATGTTCCGATTCCTTGGCCTCGGGCCTTTTCATCTACAGCTACACAGGCCAGATAAAAATCTTGAGGTCCGACATCAGTTAAAAGCCGGGCATCAATTAAACCTAAAATAGTGAATCTTATTACATCTAAAGGTGAAAAAACTTTTAAAAATGCTTTAATTTCCTGTTTAGAACTGCTTTCTTCACTACTAGAAGTTATTAGCATTCCTAAAACATCTTCGTCATCATGCCCCGTGACCACGAAAATATTTTCATATCCAATACTATTATTCCCAGCTTTTACCAGTTTTTCAATTTTATTTACTGCCTGAGATTTATTTTTTAAAATCTGATCATAAGTGTTAGCATCTGTGAAATAAATGAGTTCTGAAACCTTTTTAGAGTCATGAACATCCAAATCAAATTTTTTAATTATCATTATTGCACTCCTATTGAAAATTGTAAAAATTTTGTAAAAATATTGCTTTTAAAATATTAAAAATCAAATTATTAGTGTAATGTTGATAGATTTTATAAATTTGGTTAATATAATTAAATTAATGTGAATAAAACTTAAAATATATTTGTATCAAAAGTGTATCAAGTAAAAAATCAGCAGGGATTGTATGAACCAACAAGACAGAAATCTACTAAGAAAAAAGTTCGATAATGCTGCCCAAGCATATGATAAAGATCGGAAAGCAATTATACCCAATTTTGACGTTTATTATGGAACTCTGGTTCAACTGGCAGACACTGACAATGATGATCCTCGAATTTTAGATTTAGGCGCCGGTACTGGACTTTTAACTCAGCTTCTCTGGGAAAAACATCCGCAGGCCCAGTTTAAATTAGTGGATATGGCCCCTGAAATGTTAAATATTGCTAAAAACCGATTTTCAGGGCAAGAAAACTTCGAATACATTGATGAAGATTATTTAAAGTATGATTTTGACGGTTTATTTGATATTATAGTCTCTTCACTCTCCATTCATCACCTAAACCATAGCGACATTAAATTACTTTATCAAAAAGCGTATGATCATTTAAATCCGGGTGGTTTATTCTTAAATGCTGATGAAGTAATCGCACCAAATTCTTACTGTGAAGAAACTTACCAGAAGAACTGGCTGGAAGTAATTCATCAGGCCAATCTTGAAGAAGATGATAAAACTGTTATTTTAGAGCGCATGAAGTTTGACAATCCCGCCACACTGGAAGACAACGTAAACTGGCTAGAGGAAGCCGGATTTAAAGATGTGGATGTTTTTTACAAATATTATAATTTTGTGGTTTTATACGGACGAAAATGAACCCAGAAAAACAGTATTTGTAAATGAGGTTGTGGAAAATGAGCAAAAAATTTGAATTTAAAATTATTAGTTGTGAGGATTTAGATCTTATTAAGCCGCTCTGGAAGAATCTTAAAGATCATCATACCAACATATCTCCTCATTTTCAGGAAAAATATCAGACCATCAATTTTGAGGATAGAAAAGAGGAACTTTTAAAAAAATCATCCCAATGCAATATGCGGGTAGAGGTGATATCTAATTGTGATAAAGACTGTTTTGTGGGTTATTGCATTAGTTCCATTAGTGATAAAGGTAAAGGAGAAATAGATTCTATTTATGTAAAAAAAGAGCATCGAAAGTTAGGTTTAGGTAAAGAAATGGTCAAAAGGGCCATGGAATGGATGGAAAGTCAGGATACTGACGAATTAAAAATCGTGGTGGCCGTGGGCAATGAAGATTTACTGCCATTTTATAGCAGTTTCAATTTCTTTCCCAGACATCTTATCCTGGAAAAGAAGGAAAAGAAATAGATTAGGTAAAGAACCATGTGGCTCGACGAATTACAATTCAATCCCCTAAATACTTTATTAAATTGTTCTAATCCTGCCATTGATTATTTCACCAGAAGGGATCTTTTAGAGGAAAAAGTGGCAGAAGTCAGTTCTCTCTGGGAGTTGCCAGCCCCCCGAAAAATAATTAATAAACAGAACGATGATGGTTTCTGGAAATACCCTGGATGAAATCTTAAACTGCGATCTGCAGAGGATTATAACCAGTTGGAGACTTTTAGACAGTTAAGAGAATTAGTGGAAAAATACGGATACAATAAAAATCATCCATCCATAAAAAAGGCCGCAGAATTTCTTTTTAAGTATCAGACCAATGAAGGAGACTTTAGAGGAATTTATGGAAAACAGTATGCTCCCACCTATTCCTCTGCAATTATGGAACTTCTAATAAAATCAAGATACTCTGACGATCCTAGAATCGAAAAAGGATTTCATTGGCTGCTTTTTCACAGACAAAATGATGGAGGATGGGCCATTCCATTTAGAACCTTGAAAATAAATTATACTGATTCATTAAAACTTCCGCGACCTCTGCCATCAGACCCTAGTAAACCCTTTTCCCACTTAATTACCGGGATGGTTCTTAGAGCTTTTGCGGCTCATCCAGAATATCGTCAATCCCCTGATGCCCATTACGCTGGGAAGCTACTAATGAGTCGATTTTTCCAGAGAGATAAATATAACGACCGGCAAGATAAAAAATACTGGGAAAGTGTTTCTTTCCCGTTCTGGTTTACTAATATTGTTACTTCTCTTGATTCTTTGTATTTTTTAGGATTTAAAAAAGAAGAACCTCAGATAAAATTGGCTCTGGATTGGCTGGTGCAACAACAAACCACAGATGGCACCTTCAATTTAAAACTTCTAATGATTAGAGATAAAGATTTAATATACTGGGTAACCCTGTCAATCTGTCGAATTTTCAAAAGGTATTATAATAATGAGTAATGCACATAAAATGACTCAAAAATGGAATAATAAGAATTTTCATGTGAAATTAGACCACCACAAAGTTAATAAAAAAATAACTATTTTTAAATAGGGCGAATATTAGATTTAATTTAGATTTCATGAGCTTTTATGGTAACTGTGTGATATAATGAACCTCTACGGCAAAATAAAAGAAATTGCAGAAAATGATGGTGTGGAATTTGTAGGAGTGGCCGATTTATCTCCAGCCAGACATTTTATTAAGGAATATGCTCGGGATTTACTGGATGAATATCCCAAATCCATTACTTTAGGAATAAGACTATTAGATGATGTAGTAGATCAATTATCCACTGAAATGGATAGGCCTGAAGCAGTGAATTACCTACACGCATATGAAGTAACCAACCAGCGCTTGGATATTGTTTCCTATAAAATAAGTAATTTCTTACAAAAAGAGGGTTTTAGAGTTCTGCCTATACCTGCTTCCAAGCGCTGCGATGACGAGCGTATAGCCGCCGTTTTTTCTCATAAATTAGCCGCCCATCTGGCTGGTATCGGTTGGATTGGAAAAAGTTGTTTACTTATTAATCCTGAGGCCGGGCCCAGGGTACGTTGGATTACTGTACTGACCAATGCCCCACTAGAAGTTACGGGTAGCCCTATGGAAGATTCCTGCGGAGAGTGTAACAAATGTGTAGAAGTATGTCCGGCCAAAGCATTTACTGGAAGAACTTTTCATGCTGATGAACCACGCGAAGTACGATACGATGCTCGAAAGTGTGAGGAATACTTTAAAGACTTAGAAAAAGCTGGTGACATGCCTGTCTGTGGATTATGTATCCATGTATGTCCCCATGGACAAAAATAGTAAAAATTTTATTTATTA
>DAWK01000114.1 GCA_002509745.1 Methanobacteriaceae archaeon UBA349
TCATAAGTGATTTTTCTTTTTCATATTCACACACATCCTAATATTTTTAAAAAATTAAAGATTTTAGTACTTCGTGTTATTTAGAAAATAGGTTTTTTCAGAACCCCAAAAGTCGACTTAAATGAATGAATAAATGCTTAAAATTTAATAAATTAAAAAAGAATTATAAAAAAGAATTAATTAATCCACTCGCTAGTGATTTGTCATAAATAACACGATTACAAGATATTCAATTATTAAGTAAAGAATCTGTATATATATTTTTCTGTAACAAACCTTTGTAATTGCGATGGTAATTGTGTCCTGTAAGAATTTTGATAGAATTTAAAAACTTTAAAACCACTTTAACTAGTTATTAATATTCCCAGCCATATCTTATCCTAAATCCTAGAAGATCTTTAAAATGTTAAAATAAAATAAATTAGTTAAATTAAAACCAATATTAAACCAGAAAGATAGATTAATAGGAATATTATACCGAAAGCGAATATAACTAAAAAAATGTACTTATCATAGCCTTTTGAAACATAAAGATCTTCTTCTTCAATGATTTTTTGATTTGGAGGAGTGTTATCTATTTTATTTTTTCTTGAATTTTTTATTTTCTTTTTCCTTCCCATTTAAATCATACTCCATGAACTTGACTTTAAAATTTGATATTAATATATCATAGCATATTTAACCATCATAAATTTATGCTCAAAAAGAATAAATAGTATTAAGAGTGAGGGTAGAACTTTTACGATGATTAAAAAAATTATATAATGTTCAGTCTATATTAGTAATGTTTAATTAGAATTATATAATGTTATTCCGTATAATTTATAATAAGAGTTTAATAATTAGAATATAATCTTACATCTTTAATTTGGGCGAAAGGGTATGAATAAAGAAGTTACCTTAATAAAATATTGTAATTGGTGTGGTGATCCTTTTGAGGTAAAATCACCCAATCAGAAGTATTGTCCATCCCGTGAGAAGGGTTGCAGTAAAGAAGCTAAGCGTGAAAGCTGGCGTAAAGCTTCCAATAATTATAGGAATAACTATAAAAACGTTTTAAATATTTCACAAGTGTATAAACTTGGATCTGGATGGCTGAGCAGTACACCAAAAAATGATTTTAATGAGGAATATCAGGCTATTCAGAAAGAAAAGAAACGGTTAAATATTAACGGCATAGTGGTAGGTGTACCTTTCTGGGTACAGATCACTTCTGAATTTTCTATGAGAAACATTCTACAGCGAGCGCACTTTTCCATTGGGGAAATTTGGCCGCTTTTAATAGCTTTATTGGTATTCCTAGTGTTTGTTCTAATTTTAGGACACTATTATAAATAATAATATTTTATTAATTTTAATAATAATTAATCTTAAAAAATTAAAAAAAACTATATTATTTTGAATTAATTAATAAAAAAATTAAAAATATACTTCATAATGAAGTATTATTCTAAATTGTCAATTAATTTTGTTAGCCAAACCAACCATTCTTCATAGGACATGTTGGGATACGACATATCAGCATTGGGATGCATAAACCGACACAAAGTTAAGGTTTTAATATGCGGTGCAAAGTTTTTTAGAGTAGATAAACCTTGTGAACCTATATAATAGGGGACCCCTATGAAACAAACCAGATCATAGTTTCCCTTACCCTCAAATCCTTTCCATTCAGGATTTTTTAGATTATTTATTAATTCTACTAGTCCCATGACTCTGGTCTTGTAATTCATTTTGGATAAGGTTAAACTAGAACCTCCAGTAGCCACCACAGTAATGTTTCTTTTTTTAGCAATTTCTAAACTTTTTTCAGCTATTTCTTCCGGAATATTATTCAACAACGATCCCATGACAAAAAGGGGATTTTTCGATTGTTTAATTGTTAAAGCTGCCATTTCTGGCGGCCAAACACTTGCCGGATTTGCACATACCAATGCTGAATTCCATGCGGACATTATACCACCATTAATTATTATTTAGGATATCCATATGTAGGATGTGTATTAATCACATATATAATGATTAATAATGATAAACTACATATATAATGATTAATAATGATAATATATAAAGGTGATGATATGGTTCAAAGCCAACAACAAGAAGTCAATGGACTATCAATTAAAAACTTTAATATGGATTTTGATAAAATAGATTCATATTTAGATCAAAAGACTAATTATAATCATTTATATAAAAAAATTAGCTTAAACTATCCATTACTTAGAGAGTGGGATTTTAAATTACTTTCTATTTTTAAGCCATTTTATGCACCCCTTTGTGATATGTGCTGTCTGTGTACTTATGGAAAGTGTGATCTCTCAGGTAATAAGAAAGGAGCTTGTGGAATAAACTTGGAAAAACAGCAGTCTAGAATGGTGCTAATGGCCAGTACCATTGGTGCTTCAACCCATTCAGCTCATGCTAGACATTTAGTGGATTACTTGCTGGAAAAAAATCCAGAATTAGAATTAAAATATGATAATTCTATTGAGGTATTAACACCCATTATAACCACATTAACCGGAATAACCCCTAAAAATGCCATGGA
>DAWK01000059.1:0-3049 GCA_002509745.1 Methanobacteriaceae archaeon UBA349
ACTTTTAGAGAAAGAAATAGAAAAACTAATAAAAGAGGTCACAATAACAAACACCAAGATGAGAAACATTGGGGATAAAGTTATGTTAGCCAGAACAGTATTGAGTGGAATATTATGATACAAATGACTCTAATTCAAATTGACAACTACGGCCCTTGGACAGTTACTCCAACTCCAAGAGCCGAGGCAGATCTTCAGATTTTACAATCAGAACTATATGCTGATTTGCAAAGACAGTTTGCTGCTAAGCAAGGGCTGGTTTTTTTCACCCGCTTTGACAACATGCTGGCCATAACCAATAATGTGGATGTAGAGGACCATCTGCGCATACAAAAATCTATTGGTAATCGATATCCCGTAACCATTAGTATGGGTGTTGGTGCAGCAGAAACTCCTTATGATGCTCAGCGAAATGCCACACAAGCTCTTCAAAATCATGGCGGGGCTCAATCGGAAGAGCGAAAAGAAATTCTAGCTATTGATGGCTTGGTTAATAAAGAAGATAGCTTTGTTCAAATAGCTCACATAGATATTAATGGAATCACAGATTCCTTAACAGATATTATTCCTGCTTATGACACTTCATTTATCGTTAATAGGGTTCAGCACTTTTTAATGAAGAAATTAATTGAAAAAGGATCACTTCTCTTCTTCATTGGTGGAGACAACTTCATGTCACCTTGTAATGGACTGGAACCAGAAGGACTACTGACCATAATTAAAGAAATCGAAGATGAAATAAATGTTGCCCTAAAAGCAGGCGTTGGAAAAGCCCCTAATGCTGAAAAAGCAGCTAATTTGGCGGATTTAGCTCTAGAAGAGATTAGAAGTGGTTTTACAGACTTGGTTCATGTAATGAAGGAGTAATAAATATTATTTATAATAACTTAAGTTTTCATTAATTCATTACTTAAACTAAATTTTTTTATAATTATTATTCAGTACTTCTAAGAACTACTGATTTAATACCCTGTCGATAGAATTAATGAAACAATTAATAACTGAATAAAATGTTATTTTAATTAACTGAAATCCAATAGCCATTAATTTTTTATTCAATGGTTATTAAAAGGTAATATTAACTGCAAAGGATTGATTATATTAAAGTTTTGGCTCCCATGGCAGGAATAACTGATGCAAAATTCTGCCTTAAATTAATTCCTTTCGGTTTTGATATGGTTACCCTAGGTGGATACAATATTGACTCGCCCACTATCACTGCTGGTGAAAAAATTCTTCAAAGAGGAAGGCCAGAATTTTCAATAAATGAAGAAGATTATTTTGAGGTAATTTATAATCAGGCCAAGGAGATTAAGGAAAATTGGAATGGATTAGTTTCTGTAAACTTGCGTTCTACTACTCCAGATCCGATTATCGAGATTTCAAGAATTAAAGAAGTTGATGTGGTCGAAATAAATGCGCATTGTCGTCAAAGTGAAATTACAGAAATAGGATGTGGCCAGGCCATGCTGCAAGATTTGGAATTTTTAGAAGAATTTTCTGCAGAAGTAGTAAAAAAGTCTTCAGCAAAGGTTTCGCTTAAATTCAGAGCTAATGTTATAAATTTAGATAATTTAGCAATAGTTAAGGCTGTCGAATCGGCCGGATGTGATTTTATCCATATTGATGCCATGAAGCCAGGATTTGACTATGCTGACTTGGACATTATTCATGAAATAAGTCAGAATATTGAGACATTTCTAGTAGGCAATAACTCCATTATAGATGTCGATTCTGCCAAAAAAATGTTATCTGCGGGGGCCAATGGTATATCTATTGCCCGAGCAGCTATGGGTGGCCGAATTAATTTTGATTTATCCAAAATTTAAAAATTTTTGAATTTTGCCATTCTGATTTAATAAACTAAGACCAACTTTTCACAAAGCTCAATTCATTAATTATGAATTCTATAATTTACAATTAAAATATTTAATCAATATAAAAATTTACACTTTACGATAAAATTTAAAAAGTTTATTTAAATAGATTGACTAAATTAATTATGATATAAAAAATAATATTAAATTTATTTGGAAATAACGAAATAGAATAGGATATCAATCTATTATCTATTACTATTCATTGAAAAAGGTGGTAGTATGTCTTTTATAGTGCTAGAAAACGTTACAAAAACGTTCAATGACGTCGATGTTTTAAAAAACTTAAACATAACCATAAATGAGGGCAGTGTCTTGGGTATTTTAGGTAGAAGTGGTTCAGGAAAATCAGTACTCATTAATATGCTCAGAGGAATGAAGGATTATAAACCGGATAAAGGAAAAATTATTTATAATGTTGCTATTTGTCCTGATTGCTTGAGGGTGGAACCTCCTTCATTTGATGAAAAGGATTGCGAGTGTGGTGGCAAGCTACATGTAGAAAGTGTTGATTTTTGGAACTGCGATAGAAAATTCTTTGCAGCAATCAAAAGGCGAATATCTATTATGCTCCAGAGGACTTTTGCACTTTATGAAGATGATACTGTTATTGATAATGTAATGAAGTCAATAGTTGGTGGAGAGGATGAAGAAAATACTTATTTCGCCTTAGAATTATTGGAAATGACTCAGATGACTCATCGAATCACTCATATTGCTCGTGATTTGAGTGGTGGGGAAAAACAAAGAGTAGTTCTTGCAAGACAAATGGCCAAAAGACCCATGTTATTTTTGGCGGATGAACCTACTGGAACATTGGATCCTAAAACTGCGGAATTACTGCACGAAGCTCTAGTAGATGGTGTAAAAGATAAGGGAATTACTATGGTTATCACTTCGCATTGGCCAGAAGTAATGAAAAAACTTTCTAATCATGTAATTTGGCTTGAAAAAGGTGAAATTATTGAAGAAGGTGCTCCTGATGATGTGGTGGCTAAATTCATGGCCCAAGTTCCCCTTCCTGAGAAAGGAGAGGAATTTGAAGTAGGCGGACCTATAATTGAGATGAAACAAGTCAAAAAACACTATTATTCCATTGAACGGGGAGTAGTAAAAGCAGTGGATGGTATTGATCTCGAGGTTGATCAAGGGGAGATATTTGGTGTAGTGGG